>NZ_JBOFMC010000132.1:0-7566 GCF_051658185.1 Shewanella sp.
GCGGAGGAGTACACACTTCACCTCACCTTGGGATTGACAGCTGCGCAAAAACAGTATAGGGAATCAGCAAGCCAGAATGAAAACGTACACTTTTAACGATTTCAAATAAAATAACGACTAAAGCAGCTAAAAATGACAAACTAACAAAAACAAACAATAATTTCACTAACACACAAAGCCTAAAGCTAACCGTGAAACAAATTTACAACCATTAAAAATCAATGCCTTACCATTTAATAATAAAGAGCAAAGGATTGATTTAAGTTAAATTCATTAGATTTAGTAATCCTTGTCGCAAGTTTTTCTCGTTTGATATCCCAGCTCGAGCTGCTTAAAATATGCACTGTGTTAAGGAGACGGTTTACAAGCACTGGTGAAGCGCCCCAGGCAAGCCCAACTTCGCGCATATTGCTTAAACTTTAGTGTGGAGAGAGAAATGACAAACTTATTTGAACGTCTGGTTAACAGCTACAAGCGTGTTTTTGTTGAACTTTATACCGCTCGCGAGCTGTAATTGTTCAATATTTACCGAACATCGATTCTGATTTAACTTGAAGTTTTGTTAGCGCAAAACGAGCCCCTATCTCCTTGAGATAGGGGCTTTTTCTTTTATAGCATGCCAAAGCAGCCTCAAGATGCCCCCTCGGCTTACCCGGGATAATATCGACGCGACTGAGATTTCTACCAATTAAGAGGTAATTATCGATTTAATGGAATATTTTACTGAGTAGGCACAAAATGAACGCGGGAATTACTTATAACAATATGAAAAATAATGTTTTTACTAAAAAATATCCTTGCCCAATAAAAAAAGGAGCGAACCATTCGCTCCTTTTTAATGACTGATGACCACAGTCTACAGCCGATACTTTTCACTTTTTGACTTAAGCCTGCCCACGCCCAACACGGGCTAACAGGCAAGTAAGCCCCTTAGCCTAAGCTGACCCGCGCATTACGGAACATCCGCATCCACGGACTATCTTCACCCCAAGCATCGGGATGCCAAGAGTTCGCGACAGTTCTAAATACCCGCTCAGGATGAGGCATCATCAAGGTCACTCGGCCATCCGTCGTACAAATGCCCGTTAAGCCATTAGGCGAGCCGTTGGGGTTTTGTGGATACTGAGTCGCGATTTCTCCTCTGCCATTCACAAAGCGCAGCGCAACTGTGCCAGAGGCCTCCGCTAGCGCGAGGGCTTGTGCACTGGCAAACTCCGCCAAACCTTCACCGTGGGATACGGCAATCGGCATCCGTGAACCAGCCATGCCTTGGAAGAATAGCGATGGGCTTTGTTGCACTTCCACTAAGCTAAAGCGTGCCTCGAACCGCTCAGAACGGTTACGCACAAACCGTGGCCAATGGGCGCTACCGGGAATAATCTCCTTCAGATTCGACAACATCTGACAGCCGTTACACACCCCAAGGGCAAAGCTTGAGTCACGCTCAAAGAACCGTGAAAACTCATCGCGAGCACGTTCGTTAAACAGAATCGATTTTGCCCACCCTTCACCGGCACCGAGCACGTCACCGTAAGAGAAGCCTCCACAGGCCACCAGACCGTGGAACTCCTCAAGGCTTATCCGGCCAGCTAAAATGTCCGACATGTGCACGTCGCGGCTTTCAAAGCCTGCGCGATCAAAGGCGGCGGCCATTTCCACGTGGGAGTTGACGCCTTGCTCACGCAAAATCGCCATCTTAGGTGCAGCGCCTTTCAAAATATAAGGCGCGGCAACATCCACACTGGGGTCAAAGCGTAAATCAACGGTTAGGCCCAGATCGGTTTCATCTTGCTTAAGTTTGAACTCCTCCAGCGCGCAGGCCGGATTATCCCGCAGTGCCTGCATCCGATAAGTGGTTTCTGACCACAACGTCCGCAGGGCGATACGGGTATCACTGAAGATCTCACGCCCGCCGTCGCAAATGGTAATGCGTTGATCGTCAGCCAAGGTGCCAATCACATGGCACGGCACACCCGCCATGGCAAATTGAGCTGCAATCTTGGCCGCATTATCAAGGCTAACCTGCAATACAGCACCGAGTTCTTCATTAAATAAGCGCTCTAAATCTGTGCCCTGTAGATCTTCAATATCGATAGCTAAACCGGTATTACCCGCAAACGCCATTTCCACTAAGGTGGTAAATAAACCGCCATCACTGCGATCGTGATAAGCGATCACTGACTGCTTGGCCACTAAGTCTTGCATCGTCTCAAAGAAACCACGCAACAGGGCCGCATTATCAAGATCCGGCGCAACATCACCTAGCTCACCAAAGACTTGGGCTAAGCAAGAACCACCAAGGCGATGTTGGCCGTTACCTAAATCCACTAACAGTAACGAGGTGTCACCTTTATCGCGGCGCAGTTCTGGCGTCACTGTCTTACGAATGTCTTGTACCACACCAAAAGCGGTAATGATCAATGACATGGGTGAGGTCACGGTTTTATTCGTCCCCTCTTGTTGCCAGGCCGTTTTCATCGACATTGAGTCTTTGCCAACGGGAATCGTTAAATTCAGCTCAGGGCACAATTCTTCACCCACCGCTTTGACCGCTTCATAGAGGCCTGCATCTTCCCCTGGGTGACCGGCTGCAGACATCCAGTTAGCCGATAATTTAATCCGCTTGAATGAGCCAATATCAGCCCCTGCGATATTCATTATCGATTCGGCCACGGCCATCCGCGCTGAGGCGCCAAAATCGAGTAACGCCAGAGGCGTACGCTCGCCCATGGACATCGCTTCACCGGCATAGGTGTCAAAACTTGCCGCCGTCACCGCACAGTCGGCCACAGGCACTTGCCATGGGCCAACGAGCTGATCGCGGTTAACTAAGCCGGTGACTGAGCGATCGCCAATGGTGATCAAGAAGGTTTTATCGGCCACAGTGGGCAGACTCAGAACGCGCTTAACCGCTTCTTTTAC
This sequence comes from Shewanella sp., assembly GCF_051658185.1. GTDB lineage: Bacteria > Pseudomonadota > Gammaproteobacteria > Enterobacterales > Shewanellaceae > Shewanella. The sequence goes on from NZ_JBOFMC010000132.1 coordinate 2,923, forward strand.
CTCAATCTTATCCTGTGCCAGCGCGGGTGAAACGGCTTTAGCCGATACCACATTGCGGCTCATCTTCGGCGCTTTACCTAATAACACTTCAAGGGGTAAATCGATGGGATTGTTATCAAAATGGCTGTCGGCAAGGGTCAAATGTTGTTCAGCCGTTGCTTCACCCACCACGGCAAAAGGCGCGCGCTCACGCTCACAAATCGCGGTAAATAGCGGCAAATCTTCAGCTGCCACCGATAACACATAGCGCTCCTGAGACTCGTTACACCAGATCTCCAAGGGGCTCATGCCCGGCTCATCTGAGGGCACATTACGCAGATTAAAAATCCCGCCACGGCCCGCATCACTGACCAGCTCAGGGAAGGCATTTGATAACCCACCTGCGCCCACATCGTGAATAAATTGAATAGGATTTTTATCACCCAACTGCCAGCAGCGGTCAATGACCTCTTGACAGCGGCGCTCCATTTCAGGGTTTTCCCGCTGAACCGAAGCAAAATCCAAGTCTTCACTCGATTGACCCGAGGCCATAGAGGAGGCCGCGCCGCCGCCAAGACCAATGTTCATCGCCGGTCCACCGAGTACAATGAGCTTAGCGCCAACGGTGATCTCACCCTTTTGCACATGCTCTTCACGGATATTACCTAAACCACCGGCTAACATAATGGGTTTGTGATAACCACGCACTTCGACGCCATTATGACTTGAAACTTCCTGCTCATAGGTGCGGAAGTAGCCGACTAGTGCAGGACGGCCAAATTCGTTATTAAATGCCGCGCCGCCTAAGGGGCCTTCGGTCATAATGTCCAGCGCGCTCACAATGCGGTCAGGCTTACCGTAGTTGCCTTCCCATGGTTGAACAAAGCCCGGGATGTGTAAATTCGATACCGTAAAGCCGGTTAAGCCCGCCTTAGGTTTAGAGCCGCGGCCCGTCGCGCCCTCATCACGGATCTCACCGCCGGAACCGGTGGCAGCGCCTGGGTATGGGCTGATGGCTGTTGGATGGTTGTGGGTTTCCACTTTCATCAAAACGTGCATCGGCTCAGTGTGATAGCTATAAACCCCATTTTGATCGGGGAAGAAACGCCCCGCGACTGAGCCTTCCATGACGGCGGCGTTATCTTTATAGGCCGATAACACATGCTCTGGCGTGGCTTCAAAGGTGTTTTTAATCATCTTGAACAGAGATTTAGGCTGAGTTTTGCCATCAATGGTCCAATCTGCATTAAAAATCTTGTGGCGGCAGTGCTCAGAGTTTGCCTGAGCAAACATCATCAGCTCGATGTCGTTCGGGTTACGCCCTAAACGCACGAAGTTTTCAACTAAATAGTCTATTTCATCTTCGGCAAGTGCCAAGCCCATCTCCACGTTCGCCACTTCTAAAGCGCGGCGACCTTCGGCCAGCACGTTAACGCTCTTAAAGGGCGCAGGCTCAGTGCGCTTAAATAACACATCGGCGTTGGCAAAATCATCGAGTACGATTTCAACCATGCGGTCATGCAGCAGCGCCTTCAGCGCATGTTGCTGCGCGGCGGTCAACGCATCGGCCTCGACATAGTAGGCAATACCGCGCTCCAAACGCTTCACTTTTCCAAGGCCACAATTATGGGCAATATCAGTAGCTTTTGAAGACCAAGGAGAAATGGTGCCGGGGCGAGGTGTAACAAACAGGAGTGAACCTTGGGGGATATGGGCTTCTATTGCAGGTCCATAGGTGAGAATTTTTTCAAGTTGCTCGCGTTCATTGTTATCGAGCGACTCGCTCAAATCCGCTAAATGGATATACTCAGCATAGATTTGGCGTACCGGAAGCGCCGCATTGTCGCAGGCCTCCATCAGCTTTTGCACCCTAAACGTCGAGAGTGCAGGGGCTCCGCGGATGATCTCCATCACGTCTATTCACCTTATTATTTATTATTGCAGGGGTCAGAGGTGGCGCTATTATAGGGAAATGTCCGTCACAAATCACCTGTGACCTTACGCAAAACACTGTTTCCTGTGATATAAAAAGCCAGCGAGCTAAGTGCTGCGCGTTGGCCATTGTACGATTTTTTTTCACAATGGCAGACAAACGGATATAATCCCAGCATCCGCAGCGCGGTTATCCTTGTTATTCCACTGGCCAGTCAACTTCTATCTAACTGTATTTTATTAATAAAGCATATCTAATGATTCGATTTTTGTGGGTGATGTTGAGTGTCTTTGTCCTGACGGCCTGTCAGCAAGCCGCTGTGGACGAAAGCGAAATCCCGCCAAAAAAAATCACCGAATTGCGCGTGGGGACCCTCTACGGCCCACAAATCTTTATGACCTCGGGCCAAGGCAATAGCGGATTTGACTATGATATGGCCGTCTTGTTTGCCGAATACCTTGATGTGCCATTAAAAATTCAACCCTTCACCAATAGAGCAGAGTTGTTTGACGCCCTAAGAAGAAACGAGATTGATATTATCGCGGCCGGAATAACCGATACCCCAGCCCGCCGTGAGCAATTTCGCCTAGGGCCGCCGCTATATCATGTTAATCAAATATTGGTATACCGCGAAGGCAAACCAATACCTAAGGATATCAGCCAGTTAAAAGGCAAAATTACCGTGATGGCGGAGTCATCTTTTGTTGAAACCTTAACCCAACTGCAAAAGCGTTATCCTAGCCTCGCTTGGGAGCAAGTCACCGATAAAGACAGCGATGAATTGCTCGCGATGATCGCCAACAAAGAAATTGACTATACGATTGTCGACTCCAGCAGCCTGCAAATTAATCGCCGTTATATGCCCGAGCTGCGCTCAGGCTTAGTGCTTGAAGAGAGGCAAAATGTGGTGTGGCTACTCCCCGCCAACGACAGCGATGGGTTAATGAGTCAATTATTGGCGTTTTGGCATCAAGAACGGCTTGTAGGCACCCTTGAACATCTCAACGAAAAGTACTTTGGCCACGTTAAACGTTTTGACTATATCGACACTCGTGCCTTCCTGCGAGCCATCGAAACCGTGCTACCACGTTATCGGCCATTATTTGAAACCCACGCGGGGACGGATCTCGACTGGCGCAAATTGGCTGCCACCAGTTATCAAGAATCCCATTGGAATCCCAACGCCCGCTCTCCCACGGGGGTGCGAGGCATGATGATGTTAACCGAACCTACGGCCAAAGAAATCGGCATTACCAATCGCTTAGATCCTGAACAAAGCATTCGCGGCGGCGCAGCCTATCTGCGTGACATGATAAAACGTCTCCCCGAATCAGTCCCCGAAACTGAACGCATGTGGTTTGCACTCGCGTCCTACAATATTGGCTATGCCCATTTAGAGGACGCACGTAAGCTTGCCCAATCAATGGAACTCAACCCCAATGCTTGGCGGGATTTAAAGAAGGTACTGCCGCTGTTGCAAAAACGTAAGTACTACCAAAAAACGCGCTACGGTTACGCCAGAGGCAGTGAAGCCGTGCATTATGTCGATAGTATTCGCCGCTATTACGACACGTTAGTGTGGGTGGATAATCAATCAAAAATGCCTGATGAGGCGCCGAGCGAGCTCCAAGATGAAGCCGCGGTTATCCTTCCTCCTCTGCCACTTAGCCCATCGCAGCCCAAGTAAATGGCGTGTAGGCCGACATTTTGAGGATAACATCAGCAGCTTGAGCCGACAGCATCTAGAACAATCTGTTGAAATGTCTATTTAAACACCAGTTAAACACGCAGGGATTGCCGCCCTCCTCCCCAACTGTTAGTGTCTTATACCAATCGAGTTACAATTTAGTAAGAAAACGGGGGCACTGCCCTTGCGCAATGGCACTGAGCGAGGGATGACGTAATAGTCGGTTAACTGTGATAACCCCCATTGCAGCAACCTTAACGATTAACGTGGCGGCGGTTAACATGGCAGGAGACGACATAGTCATCAGTTAACTCGTGGGCAATTGATGCCACCAACCATAAAGGCAACCGACCATCACACCGTCATCGCACACGGTCATCAATCACAGCGACTTAGCATTCAGCCGAAAATAACAATCAAAAATGGAAAAATTATGAGAAGAAAAATGAGCCATAACAATGCGTCACGCCGCCGCACCCTACTCAAAGTGCGTCATCGCCGTATACTCAATCGTCAAAAATTATTCTTCACATTTATCCAGTCTCAGGATTAATCGGAGATCGCGAGCGTTATCCTAGCTTGGGCGCGGATTTTAGGGCTTTTTTCTCTTGCCTGCGACGTTTAAAGAACTGACTCAACTGATCAGCACACTCCTGCGCTAACACGCCCGATGTCACCTCAACTTGATGATTAAACGCTGGATGCTGCAACAAATTGACCACAGAACCGGCCGCGCCCGTCTTCGCATCCGCAGCACCAAACACCACTCTGGCGATTCGGCTATGGACCATAGCGCCCGCACACATCGCACAAGGCTCTAAGGTCACATACAGCGTTGCACCAATAAGTCGATAATTTTCAACGACTTGCCCTGCGGCGCGTAAACAGAGGATTTCAGCATGGGCGCAGGGATCATGCTGGCTAATCGAGAGATTGTACCCCAGCGCAATTTGCCGACCATCTTTGACCAATACCGCGCCGACAGGCACTTCCCCCGCCGCCTCCGCTTTAGCGGCTTGAGCCATAGCCACTTGCATCCAGTGCT
>NZ_JBOFMC010000133.1:0-8036 GCF_051658185.1 Shewanella sp.
CCGCTGCATTTTTTCCCTAAGGGGGATGAGTCTCAGGGGCGCGCCCTTGGCAGCTTAGTGTCCGAGGAGGTGCGCGAAAAAGTGCTGCAACAAGGCGAGCAGTGGGTGGACCGCGCCTTTGTCTACAACGATTGGTTTATTTCGGCCTACGCCCCGCTTAAGGATATTCGCGGTCAACGGGTGGGCATGATTTATACAGGATTTTCTGAGTCGCCTTTTATTCATAATTATTTATTGAATATCATAGAATTAGGCACAATTCTGATGTTGGTGCTGTTAGTCTCAGGCTTGTTGGTGTACCGCGGGGCCTACAGTTTATTGCAGCCGATTGAGCGCATTCACCATGTCGTGCAGGCGGTGCAATCGGGACGCAATATCCGCATTGGTGCCTTAGGCTTAGATAGAGATAACGAGTTATCCAATCTGGCCGAACAGTTTGATCGGATGCTCGACCTGCTGCAGCGGCGCAATGCTCAAATCCAAGCGGCGGCAGAGCAGCTTGAAATGAAGGTTGAAGAGCGCACCCGCAGTTTGCAGGATAAAACCCTCGAGCTGCAACGCAACGTCGCATTATTGAATGAAACCCGCCAGCAGCTGGTCACCAATGAAAAACTCACGGCCCTTGGGGAGTTGACGGCGGGGATCGCCCACGAGATCAACAATCCCACGGCAGTTATCCTCGGTAATATGGAATTATTACGCTACGAACTGGGTGATAAGGCTGAGGTGGTTAAAGAGGAAATTGATCTTGTCATTCAGCAGGTTGGGCGGATCAGCACCATCATCCGCAGTTTGCTGCAATACAGTCGCCCTGGCGAGTTTAATGCGCCCCTTGAGATGCATTCCATTACGCCGATCATTGAAGAAATGCTCGTGTTGGTCAGGCATTCCATTCAAAAACAAGAAGTGGTTTTGATCACTGAATTGAATGCGACTTGCCCGGTACAAGTTAATCGGCCGCAGCTATTGCAGGTATTAATTAATCTGGTGGTCAATGCCGCCCACGCGATGGCGGGCAAGGGACGGATTTGGATACGTACTTATGATTGGCTGCAGCAGGGCACACCCATTGGGGTAAAAATTGAAGTGGAAGATGAAGGCTCAGGCATTGCGCCCGAGCAACTTGGGCGGATTTTTGATCCCTTCTATACCACACGCAAGGATGGCACCGGTCTTGGTTTGTCTTTAAGTTACGGCATTATTAAGCGCATTGGTGGCACGATTGAGGTGAGCTCGACTCAGGGTAAAGGCTCCATCTTCACCATAGGGTTGTACCATGAGGCCAAAGAGGATCAACAAAACAATCCCTATGAAGGACTGCATTTTGCCGGTAATAACGCGGAGCACTCATCTGAGCAAGGTGCAAAGCCGCTTAAATAAGCCTGAGCGCCACATTATCCCAATAAAAAAAGCCGGATGATGAGTCCGGCCACAAAGAGTGTGAGCAATGTTGTGCTTGCAAACTCAAGATACCGTTAACGTCCTGATGACCAATTCTGGGCGTTAACGGTGAGCTTTAGAACGCCAGCTAACGATAATCATTCTCATCTTTGTTGGCAAGTCATTTATGCAACTATGGGGCATCTTTACACTGCGGCGCAGGTTGTGGGTTAAATCGACTTGTGTAAACGCAGCTTATGATTGATCTGATTTTGAGGATCGGCCATCAGCTCAGTAATTAAATATTGATTGTTAATCAACATATTGAGCATGGCTGGAAAGCGATTCATCGTCTTGACTTGGATATGGCGATAACCTTGGCGGCGTGCCCAGATTTCTTGATATTCCAGTAAACTCTGCGCCAGACCTAAACGTCTAAAATCGGTGGCGACTCCGCCTAACCAGCTGTAAAAAAGCGTGGCATCCTGTTCATATCCCAGTTTAAAACCGGCAAGTTCACCTTCGACATAGGCGAGTAGCAGCAGGCAATTTTTGCCCGCAAGGCGCTCGAGTAATGCTTGAGGGGTGAGGGGGCGATCGAATTCTGGGATCTGTTGGCTCAGTTCTACGATTTGATGGATGAGCAGCGGCGTTAATGCGGTCTTCGCTTCAATTTCAATAGAATACATCATTTTCTCTCATGGATATCGGCCCAACACCCCCGATTTGACGCCGCCGAGTTGCGAACAACTCGGTGGCATCGTGGGGCTGTATCGCTTGAGGGGCTTGGGCCGCAGACTAAATTGGACAAATTATAACAGGTCTGTCCAGTTGAGTTAATTATGAGGTTATTTTTTGCGGCGTAGTTTGCAATATCTTGTCTTGCAGCACTTTGAGGAGCACCCCATAGGCTGGCAAAAACAGGCCTAAACTCACGATAAGCTTAAAGCCGTAATCAACGGTGGCAATTTCTGGCCAATGGGCGGCCATAAAGCTGTCCGATGAGGCGTAAAACGCCACGCTAAAAAACACTAAGGTATCGACAAAATTCCCCACTAAGGTCGATGCCGCTGGCGCGACCCACCAAGAGCGGCTGGCGCGAAGGCGAGCAAACACGGTGATATCCATCAGTTGCCCAATTAAGTAGGCAGCAAAACTGGCAAAGGCGATGCGAAACACAAACGTGTTCCACTCACCAAGGGAGCTCGCCCCTTGGAAGCTGCCTTGATGAAATAATACGCCCATGATGTAGGAGATCATCAGTGCTGGGATCATCGCTTTGAGAATGATACTGCGCGCCGCCTGTTGTCCGAAAATCCGCACGGTTAGATCGGTGGCTAAATACACGAATGGAAAGCTAAATGCCCCCCAAGTGGTATGGTATCCAAAGAGTTGAAACGGGAGTTGTACCAAGTAGTTGCTGACGCAAATAATCAGTATATGGAATCCTACGAGTAGGAATAGGGCGCGGCTGAGCTGCGCAGGAGTTAACATTAACATCTGTGGCCTTTTTAGTTGTGTAGGGCGGGGTGAGGGAACCCGCTGGTTTCAATTTTATTATGTTGATTGAAGCGTTGCCCGATAGCGATTGGTTGAAATCGGGGCCGTCATTATAGTGATAGATCTTGGAGATGCAAGTGTCACAGAGCATTTGTGGTATCGGGCGTTTGCTCTGATGGCGTGGAGGCAACCCCTTCTGGGGCTGCCAGTTCAGGCGGCGTGAGCGAAAAAGTGGCTTTCAGTGCGGCATTCCTGCCGTGCAGTCAGATTAGAGCTCGATGAGGATCGACATAATCGTTGCCAGTTTATTTTCAAGCTCTTGCCATTCCGCCTCGGGATCAGAGCCAGCAATAATGCCCGCTCCCGCAAAGAGGTTGATGCGCCCAGGTTCGATGAGGGCGCTGCGGATCGCCACGGAAAACTCGCTTTCATCGCAATTAAAATAACCGCAGGCACCGGCATACCAACCCCGCACATAGCCTTCGTGCTCCCGAATAAAGCGCATGGCAGAATCCCGTGGCAGTCCGCCCACCGCTGGCGTGGGATGCAAGGCTTGCAGCAACTGAAAATCGTTCACCTCTGCTTTTAGCTCCGCCCGAATCGCCCTGTGTAGGTGCTGAATATGGGTGAGTTTAAAAATGGTTGCGGCTTCTTCGGCGCCCACATAATGGCTTAGCGGGGTTAATGCATTGACGATGTGGCTGCGAACAAGTTGATTTTCAATGCTATTTTTGTTGTCTTCCAAAAGCGCATTGGCAAGTGCGATATCTTCTTCCTGATTTAATCCCCGCACTGTGGTGCCGGCCAGCGCCTCGGTAAACAATTCTTGCTGGCTGCGGCGAAATAGCCGCTCAGGGGAGCAGGAAATAAAAGTGCGTTCAGGGCTAAATTGAAAACCAAATTGGAAACTGTTGGGGTTACGCCCTTGCCAGCAGGCGAGCACCATCCAAGGATCGGCCTGATCATTGACCTCGAGCTGGGTTAAGCGCGATAGCACAACTTTGGGAGTGTGTTGGTTGAACTCGGGCTCGATAACCTGTTCGACTAATGATTGCCAACGCGGAAAATCAGGGCAATCGCGGCGAGCGAGTAACGCGAGTTTATTGGGGGGGGCTAACGGTCTTGCGGGCATCACGGCTTCGAGGGCGGCAATGGCCTGATCAATTTCGCTAAGGTGATCATTATCGGCAAAATTGAGGTTGACCCTTAGGCTAAACTGCGTGGCGCTGCGGCGAAATTCGATGCGCGGGAGCACAAAGCGACTGTTACCAAATTCTGGCCAAGATGCGATGCTGCGATCAAAGGCCACGCCACCGTAGTAGCGAATATCTTGGTTGCTGGAGAGTGCGCGTTGCTGCTCATAGGTGTCGGCCAATTGCTGATCGGTAACGCCTGTCGCAAAGGTAATGTCTTTACAGGCGCCAATTGCCGCAACTTCTTCCAATTTATCCCGCCCATGCCAGTAAATACGCGGGTATTGCGTTTGGGATGCAAGCCATGAAATTAAAGGGATAGACACAGTTGTTAAAGACAACTGTAGGATCGGCTCCGTCGGCGGAACCTGCTTTAATTTAATGAGTTGGTCAATGAGAGACTTGAGGTCCTCAGACTGCGCATGAACGGGCAAATAGAACTCCAAAGGTAACCGATGGTAAAGGCGAGGGCTGAGTCTGCAGGTCAGCTCCCGTGAATGTGGATCAAGTTAATGCATTCTGGCTAAATATTTTACGTCTTGTGAAGTTAAACGTGTAGATAAGCATTTTTTCGCTCAAATTAAAGGCCGATGCCGCGAGTGTCAAGATGTAAGCCCCGAGCGTGTGACTTTTACCATAGTCTCATTTGAGTGCGATCTAAAATAGGATTGAGTCGGGTCTTTTTGTCCTGATGGCGTGAATGATTGGACATTATGTCTTTATGTGGTGTTTGTTGTTTTCCTATTTGTTGGTTTAAGTTGATCTAAGTTTGTTTTTCGGGCTTTTTTGATTGAGCCTGTGGGACCACGGCCCACAATAGACGGCACTTTTTAGCATTTTTGTGGAAAAATAATGAAAACCGTCTTGAGTGCGACGTCGTTAACCCTTGGTATTGGCCTGTGTTTTACGCTGCAAGGGGCTGAAGTCTCTTCCGATCCGCTGCTGAATGTGAGTGAGGTGATCGTTGTTCACGGTAAGCGCGGCCAAGCCAGTGATATGGCTACCACTCATTGGCGTTTAAGCGAAGATGAGATCCGTGCATCCGGCGCGCAGACGCTCGAACAGGTGCTTAAGAATGTGCCCGGCGTGTATATCCGCGTGGGAGGCGATGGTACCCCCAGAGTTGATATTCGCGGCTTTAAAACCCGTCATGTGACCTTGTTGGTCAACGGTGTCCCAATGAGCAGCGCTGAGGATGGCCAGTTTGACCCGAGCATGATCCCCGCCAGCCAAATCGCCGCCGTTGAAGTGGCGGTCGGGCCAACATCGGTACTGTATGGCCCGAGCGGTGCTGGTGGCGTGATCAATATCATCACCAAACAAGGCGGCAGCGCGTCTGCCGTGGCGGGACGGCTTGAGGCCGGCAAGGACGATACCTTGAACGGCGATATCAGCGCCGCTGCCTCCGGTGAGGTCTGGCAAGGGTCTGTGGGCCTAAGGCGTCAGCAGACCGATGGTTTCCCCCTGTCTGATGAGTTTACGCCTGCGCCCGCCCAAGGCCGCGGGTTAAGGGCAAACTCGGATAAAGCGCTGACTCAGCTGTATGCCCAAGGCAGTTATGGCTTATCGGAAAAGACGCAGCTGTTCGCCAATCTGGCGCTCAGCAGTGGTGAGTGGGGCAAGCCCGCCCGCGATGGGACTGGCAGTGGTAAGTTGAAATATGAACGTACCGATGATTATGACGCACATACCCTGCAGCTGGGGTTCGGCCATCGGGTGGATGATACCTTTACCTTGCGTGGCTTTGGTTACCATAATCAAAGCGATACCTTAGAGACCACCTATGCAGATGCCACTTATCAGGCGCTGACGGCCTCACAAGATGGCCGTTCTGTGGTGCAAGGTATTAATCTGCAGCTCATCAGCGATTTACAGACGGCAGGCCTGCTGACGACCTCGGTTATCGCCGAAAAACACCGTTGGCAGTCGCTTACCCAAAGTCATGCCGCGGATAATGCCGCCATCACGGGCGGGGGTAGCGGCTCCGGCGGCGGGAGTGGCTCTGGTAGCGGCTCGGGTGGTGGCACTGGCTCGGGTGGCGGATCTGGTGGTGGTTCCGGCGGTGGCATCGGTTCAGGTGGTTCTGGTTCCGGCGCTGCGGAACACTTCAATGATGCCGCTTGGTTGTATACGGCGGCGGCTGAGTATCAATATCAATCCGAGCATCACTATGGCGTTACCTTAGGGGCGGCTTATCATGCCCTCGACGTCCGCGAGGGGACGGAGGCTAACTATTCGGCCATGGCGTCGAGCTATTGGCAAGTGGCGGCTGATTCTCGCTTAAGTTTGAGTGTCGCCCGCAAAGTGCGTTTCCCGTCGATGCAAAACCTCTACTCCCTGCAGGCGGGCAATACGGAATTAGCCGCCGAAGTGTCTGAGCATGTGGAGCTGGGTTTGCAGCAACAACTGCCCTTGAGCACTGAGTTTGCTCTTTATGGTTATTACACCGATGCCAAGGATTATATCGCCAAGGATCTCAACGGGTTTTATCAAAATACGGGGCGCTACCGCTTCAAAGGGGTGGATTGGCAACTGACGAACCGAGCGATTGCCGGTGTCGATTTGCGCTTTGCCTACAGCTTCCTTGATTCTGCCCAGATGGCAGAGGATGCGAGTTTTGAGGCCGTGCAATATCGCCCGCGCCATCAGCTGCGCTGGCAGATGAGTTATACCTTGCCCTTTGATACCCAACTTCACCTCAATGTGGAGCGCATTTTTGACCAAGTGTATGCCACACAGGTGAAGGTGGGCGGCCAAACTCAATATCAAGCGCAATCCCTTGGTAACTACACCTTAGTGGATCTGAATATTGTGCAACCCCTCATTCGTGACAAGCTCGATGGCTATCTGCGGGTGACCAATTTGCTGGATGAAAATTACTACCAAAGCGAGGCGCTCCCTCAGGCTGGGCGGCAGTTCTTCGTTGGCATCAACTGGCAGATCTGATATGCGCCTCCTGACGCTTGATGGGGTGAGCTTTAACTACGCCAGCCAGCAAACGCCGGTGTTGCAGGGGATTGAGTTGACCATTGATGCAGGGCAATGTCACTGCGTTAGCGGCCCGACAGGTTCGGGCAAATCGAGTCTGCTTAATCTTCTGGCAGGCTTGGCGGCGCGCCCTCATGAAGGACACCTCTGGCGCGCCCCGCAGCTGATCACCGGTTTAGTGATGCAAGATCCTCAAGTGCAACTGCTGCGGCAAACGGTGGGGGCTGAGGTGGCTTTTGCCCTCGAAAACCTCGGTATTCCCAGCGAGCACATGCTGCCTAAAGTGCAATCGGCCTTGCGGCGAGTCGGTTTGTATTTGCGGCTCGATACGCCCGTGAGTAATTTGTCCCTCGGGCAACAATATCGCTTAATGCTTGCTGCCCAGCTGGTATGCGAGCCGCAGTTGTTGCTACTCGATGAGCCTTGGGCGCAGCTTGATGATCAAGGGGTCGAGGAGTTGTTAAAGGTGCTGCGTCAGTTGCTCGCCGACGGGGTGGCACTGGTTTTGGTTGAGCATCACGTTGCAGCCTTTCGTGAGCTGGTGCAGTTCCATTGGCAGCTTAAGGCGGGCAGCCTTTCTCCGGGCCGTTACCGGGGGGACGAGCTTCAAGGGATGGTCACTCTTGCGGGTGTCAGTCGGCAGAGGGCGATGCACTGGCCTGTTGATGGGCAAGAGACTACGCCCTTGGGTCAGGCGCTTATCCGCGCCGATGCCTTTGAGTTTGGTTTTGAGGGGGCGGAGCGCTTATTTGATTGCCCCCACGGATTTACCCTGCGAGCGGGAGAGATTGCAACCTTACTCGGTGATAACGGCTCGGGCAAAACCAGTCTGCTAAAAACGCTCGCAGGCCTGCAAAGCGTAAAGCAGCGTTTGCCGCTAAAGGTGCTTGGGCGGCGGCCAACGCTTGGGGTTTATGGTGCAGAGTTGGGATTATTAATGCAAAGACCCAGTCGGCAACTGTTCGAAACCACGGT
>NZ_JBOFMC010000134.1:0-2750 GCF_051658185.1 Shewanella sp.
TGCATCAAGCATTGGTCTATGCCTGGATCACTTGATTGATGAACAAGCTCTTGCGCTAAGTATTTGCCAGAGAAGGTCAATGAAGCCCTCAGTTTCGCAGGTTCCAAGCACTTCTGTACTTCTCGACTGCATGTATCGAAATCGACCTTACTCCAGCCCGTCTCACAATATGAGCGAGTGACTTCTTGAGGTTCATGCCAAGTAACAATCGAGCCATTGACGACTTGACACAGTGCCCCAACCAAGGTGCCATTTGGACAAGTCAATTCAAGCTCTTTAATGGATGTTGACGTCTCAGTGACACTGGCCATATTCCCAGTCAGCGCTAATTTTGTCGTCCAGCCATTGGCCTTTGTTGGATGCTCAACGATGGTAGCATCAGTCTGCTGCTTATCGTGGATATCCAAGCTCACCGTACCGGTCTGCAAGGTGTCGTTGTGGGAAGGCGTTAAGCTGAGCATCTCGTTGGCAAAGCAACCGCGTTCAATAGACCAGCGCTGTTGATGTTCTACTGTAATGACTTGCCGCGCTAATTGGCACTCGGTGAGTGTGTTTATCTTCTCGCACACCTGAAAATCAGGTACATGCTTGATTTCGGTAAATGGCGTAATCGTCTGAGTAGGTTCACAGGCTTCAAAACTGCTCGGCATGAGATTGGATACCACACACTTAGGATCGGTGGCTTGCATGCCACAGTTATAGGTATCTGTAAAACGAATGCATTTGCCTTTATCATTGGTTTCGGCACATTCTGACGACATAAAGCCGCAGGAAGGATTGGCTTCAAGCACCTGGCAGGCCTGATTTTCAATCCCCTTATAACTTTCATCATTCACACTGACCTGAACACGCCGACACAAGGGCGATATCCCTGCAACTGGGCTTGGGGTGAAGTAAGATTCACATACTGAAACACCATTGACCACAGTACATCCGTTGGTTGAAGAAGGCTGATCCGTGCATTGAATGCTGTAGTCTGAAAATATAGCTGGTATATCCGCGGCTTGTTCAATACAGGATTGTGGTGACCAAGCATCATTCATCACCACTTTAGTTGGGTCAAAACGCACCTTGATGCGTGCATACCCCTCGCCACTGCCAGTAACGGACACGCGGATTTTGATCGCAACCTTGTCACCCGGCGCGATGGCTGTTAAGTTTGCGGTTAAATCCGTATTGGGGTTACGCTCCCAACTGGTACGCAGTTCGCAACGTCCAGACGTCTCGGGTGGAAAGTTATCATTCGGTCCTGACCAAACCTTTTGCTCCCCAAGCCACACTTGCATATAGTCATCCCACTTGGCGTACTCCAGCACAGCGGAGGTTATCGCGTGGGGATTAAGCACATTGATGGTAATGGCCTGTTCAAAAATCTGACAGTTCCCCGTCCAATAGTCATCGCCAATTTTTCCAATCCAAATTTCAAGACAGCCTTCACCACAGTTACTTATATTCATTGGGCCAGAGACATGCTCTATGATGCCTGCCGTGTAATGGTGAGTAATAGTACAGCTGTTAACTGCGGTATTGAGCCTGTCACATTGCTGGTAGTTTGGGCTACCGTCTCCTTGAGACTCACAGCCGGGGAAACTTTGGGTCAATAGATTTGGGTTGGCTTGAACCGCATCCGTCAGTGCCCATAGAGGATCATTGACCATATCTGGCCGAGACCTATCTTTGATTTGCTGTAGCGAGCGAAACGCCTCGCCCGTCGCGCCTTTCTCAGATGCCATGCTTTCTTGGCGCAGTGCCCCGAGTTGATTCATGCTGGCATCGGAGCCATATACACCCGTTAAGACGTCCAATGAGCCCTGCTCCATCCCAGGGAAAAGCTCGTTCAAGTTTATGGACTCATTACCACTGCCACTCGGCACCAACAATGTATTGCCATTCAGTGCCGGCATAGTCCAGCTTTGCAGCAATTGCTTTCCTTCTTGCTGTCCACTTAAGCCGGATTGACGCTGCACATCGGCTGCCACACCATGTAAGGGTAAACATGCCATAGTGATTGACAAAATACCTGCCAACACTCGGGTAAAAAGTGTTGCTTGCATAGTTAACCTCCCGAGTTACAGCAGTCTTGCCAACGCCACAAGATATAAACGGCATCCTCACCAACGGCAGGAATTGTTCGCCATTCTCCCCATGTCATGGTGCTTTCACCAATGACATGCGCCCTTTCAGTTTCCGGCACCGGGAAGAACATACTCATCTTGTATTGGGACTTTGGCAGCATGGGCTCAATGATTGGTCGACAAAGCGCGCGGTCGCCCATGGTTCGGGTCGCGAAGCCTCGTCGATGCTGAGCGGCAATTGCACGCGCCGCTAAATGACTGGTGTTTTCTGCTAATGAGCCAAAGGCTAAGGTATGGCCAGATAACGGATAGAGATGGCCCCAACTGCCAGCACACCAAAACAACTGGTCGATGGGTTTACCAAGCGTTGATGAGGCCGCGTCAACAGTACAAGCCGAGATAGCCAATGGATTGGCAACGGCAGCGGCTTCAGGCTGAGTAAAAAAGGCCAGTTCATCGTTCAGCCATGTTGGGTCCAATTCCGACAAATACATCAAGTCAAAGTCCATGTAACCATCGGCATTGCAATTGCCATCCATGAACAAATCGAGCATGACCAAAAGCGGAAAGGCATAATAATGGTAATGGTAGAAAGCGAGATCACCAGTGTCGTATTCACCTTCACCATGCCCCCCCTGCAGTCGTCTATCACCTAGCGGTAAGCGAATCCCTCCC
>NZ_JBOFMC010000135.1:0-1865 GCF_051658185.1 Shewanella sp.
AATAGCACGATAGAGCCGAGCACGAGCACGGCTGACATAATGCTGACGGGCAATGCGTGCTTAAGGAAGTTTACCGTCCGTTTTAAAGATAAAATCTCTAACATGATTAAAGCTCCCTTATATCGACAGAGTCTTAGTACGCTTACCACCCCAAATCGCATTCACGATTGCACGGGTGCCCACGATGGCCGTAAACATGGAAGTCGCAATACCGATCATCAGGGTCACAGCAAAGCCTTTTACTGCACCAGTACCGACGGCAAAGAGGATCAATGCGGTAATAAAGGTGGTGATGTTCGCATCTGCAATGGATGAGAAGGCATTGGCATAACCCTCTTGAATCGCTTGCTGCACGCTACGACCTGCGCGTAACTCATCACGAATACGCTCGTAAATCAGTACGTTACCATCAACCGCCATACCAATAGTTAACACCATACCGGCAATACCGGGTAAGGTGAGTACCGCACCGGGGATCATTGACATCACCCCGACGATCATCACTAGGTTCATGGTTAAGGCGATATTGGCAATCAAGCCAAAAGCACGATAGTAAATCATCATAAATAGCACCACAGCGCCCATACTCCAGAGCATGGCGTTGATACCGCTATTGATGTTTTCTGCGCCAAGGCTTGGACCAATGGTGCGCTCTTCAACGATAGTCACAGGCGCAATCAGCGCGCCGGCACGCAGTAACAGTGCCAGATTTTGCGCTTCACCATGGCTTAAACCGGTGATCACAAAGTTGCGACCTAAACGTGCTTGAATCGTCGCCACCGAAATCACTTCTTCGATTTTCAGCATTTTGACTGTGCCATCGGCGTTACGTTCACCACTGTCTTTATACTCGATGAACAAGGTCGCCATCGGCTTACCGATGTTGTCTTTGGTCACATTCGAGAAAATGGTGCCGCCTTTGGCATCAAGATTAATGCTGACTTGAGGCCGGCTGTATTGGTCAAAGCTTGGTTGCGCGCCAGTAATATGATCACCGGTTAGCATCACTTCTTTTTTCAGTACCACTGGGCCGCCTTCACGGCGCTGATACACTTGAGAACCTGCAGGTACGCGGCCCGCTTGGGCTGCACTGGGGTCCGCTTTATCATCGACCATGTGGAATTCAATCGATGCAGTCGCGCCTAAAATTTCTTTAGCACGGGCCGTATCTTGCACCCCAGGCAACTCGACGATAATCCGCTCTGCGCCTTGGCGTTGTACCACAGGCTCAGACACCCCTAACTCGTTAACACGGTTACGGATGGTGGTAATGTTTTGCTGCAGCGCTTCTTCTTTGACCTGCTTAAGATAGGTTTCGCTCATCACGGCTTGCAGGGTGAAATCTTCACCACGGCTGGCATTGGTAAACACCATATCGTTGCTACGAGACTTCAAAAAACGCTCGGCGCTCGCTAAGCTGTCGGCATCGCGAAACTTAATTTCAATGCGCTCGCCATTAATGCGAATGCCTGCATAACGAATTTTTTCTTCACGCAGTTGCGAGCGAAAATCCGCCATTTTGGCTTCTTCCATCTTGCGAATGGCTTCGCCCATGTCCACTTCCATCAAGAAGTGCACCCCACCACGCAAGTCCAAACCCAGTTTCATCGGTGAGCCGCCCATGGACTCTAGCCACTGCGGTGTCGCAGGAGCCAAGTTGAGTGCCACGGTAAACTTTTCACCTAAGGATTCTGCAATCACTTCTTTTGCCAGTAATTGTTGTTCGGCGTTTTGGACACGCACCAACAATTGACCTTTTTCAAGCTCAGAGCGCTTTACCGCAATGCCTTTACTGGCTAACAGCTCGTTTACTCTGGCTTGGGTAGATGCCGTGACTTCAGCACCCCGAGTCGCCACCACTTGCA
>NZ_JBOFMC010000136.1:0-3624 GCF_051658185.1 Shewanella sp.
AGCTGCACCACGCCAGCCATCGCCCATGAAATTATTCAAGAAATGGATTTACGTTAATCTGCTAAGCGTTTGGAGTGTGCGCGTCAGAGGGCGATGAGACGGTGGTAATCACAGCGTCGCAATCACACTGTCTTTGCCACAGCGTGGCAAGCGCGTAGTTAGCATAAATGAGCGGCCAACACAGTGAGGATTAAAACAAAAACGCAGCCATTAGGCTGCGTTTTTATGGCAAGAATAAGGTGAGTTACTCTTCAATTTCGGCATTGTGGTAGACGTTTTGCACATCATCACAATCTTCTAATGCCGCGATAAACTTATCGAAAACCGCAACGTCTTCACCGGTTACCTTCGTCATGGTTTGTGGCACAAAGGTAATGTTTTCAATTTCAAAGTTAATCTCTGGCATTGCTTCGGTCAGTGCGGTTTTAACCTTGAAGAACTCGGTATGCGGGGCAAATACGCTGATCATGCCATCTTCGACTTCGACATCGCTCACATCCACGTCAGCCATCATCAGAATTTCTAAAATGGCATCTTCATCATCGCCAGGAAATACAAATACGGCTGATTGATCAAACATGTGGCCAACAGTACCAGGACTTCCGAGTTTGGCATCGTTTTTCACGAAAGCTTGGCGCACTTCAGTAAAGGTCCGTTTTACGTTATCGGTTAAGCAGTCCACAATCACCATACAGTTGCCAGGACCAAAGCCTTCATAACGCGCAGTATCATAATCTTCACCACCGCCGCCTTTGGCTTTTTCGATCGCGCGTTCAATCACATGCGCTGGCACTTGGTCTTTCTTGGCGCGTTCAATTAAACGACGTAGTGATAAGTTTCCATCTGGCTCGACGCCACCTTGCTTAGCGACAACGTAAATTTCTTTACCGTAGCGCGAGTAAAGGCGGGTTTTTTGGCCGGCGGTTTTCGCCATGGATTCTTTACGATTTTGATATGCTCTGCCCATCTTGATCTCGTTAACTCAAAAAAATTGCGCCGATATTAGCAGTTTTCTCCACAGAAGTGCAGTCACCCTCATGGGAATTATCAGCGATAAAGGGATGGATGGTGCAATTTTGTGATTGCCCTATCGCCTAGCTTAAGACCAATGTCTAATGCCTTAAATGCTGCGGTACCTAGATGATACCTTATTAGATTAATAGGTTATTACGTCAGGGCAATCGCGATTGCGACCAACTCACTCCGCTTTGGTATTGAGCCTACCCTGATAACCGCTTTCGTTTATCGGCAGGAGTTTGTCGTGCCGAGTGTTTACTTGAATCGTGGAATGAATGATGCCAATCCTACAAAAGAGAGGGTCTGTGGTCAGTGTTACGATAGTGACCAGCTTTATCATGGTGACCTTGTGCAGTGTTTTACTTGCAGGATTTGCCCTGCCACCTATAGTGCAGGCGCTGATCCTCGGCGCGTTAGTTGCTGGTGGTTGCGCTTGGGGGCTGTGGTGGTTGTCGGCCTACTTTGCCCGGACTCAAGCGCAGTATGTCGATGTGCAGCGCTCACAAAATACCGCGGCGCAGCATATCAGCATCCAAACCAGCAAGGTGGCGATTGGGGCTGCAGAGGTGTCCCATTTTATTGATTTACTGAATAAATCTATTGGTTCGAACGGGGAGCATGCCAGTGTGATTGCGGTGGCCGCCGAGCAATTAACTGTGACGACGGCGCAACTTGGCGATAATGCCGAGGCGATTTTAATCCAAGCTCAGGAAGCTGAGCGTTTGAGTCTGCTCGGGAGAACCCAAGCTCAGCAAGGCGTCGGCGCCATTGAGTCGCTCAATGCCGATATCAATACCGCCGCTGAGCAAGTGATGGCTTTAAAATTTAAAGCCGATAAAATTCAAAATATTACTGAGGTCATTAATGCGGTAGCACAGCAAACCAATTTACTTGCACTCAATGCTGCCATTGAGGCCGCACGCGCTGGTGAGCAGGGGCGTGGCTTTGCCGTGGTGGCTGATGAGGTGCGCAGCCTTGCGGCAAAAACGGCTGCAGCGACCCAAGATATTGGCAAGATGCTCTTTGAGATCCGTGGTGAGACCGATAAAACCTCCGGTTTGATGGAGCAGGTGGTGGCAAAGACGGCTGATGCCGTGTGTGCAATGGACCAACTTGATCAACAGTTTACTGATATTTCCGGCTCAGTGGCACACTCAACTCATGCGCTTAGGGAGATGGAAGATGCCCTTAAGCAATATAGCAGTACGACCACAGAGATCAGTGGTTCGGTAACCCAGATCCGCGATTCTTTAAGCGCCACAGGTAAGCAGAGTCAACAGTTGTCGGTGCAGGCATCGACGCTTGCGGCCACCACGGAGAGTATTTTCAATGCTCTTGTGTTGTGGGAGACCCAAACTTTTGATCAACAAGTCTTATTGCTGGCGCGCAAGGCGGCCAACGCCTGCGGTGAAAAATTGGCCCAAGGCATTGCCAGTGGTCGTTTTAGTGAGGCTGAACTGTTTAATCCGCATTATCAGCCGATGAGTCACACCCAGCCGCAAAAATATACGACAGCCTTCGATGGTTTTACCGATCAGTATTTTCCTGCCATTCAAGAGCCCATCTTAGCGCAGCACAGTCAAATTGTGTATGCTGGCGCGGTGGACCGCAAAGGCTATTTCCCCACACATAATCAACGCTTTAGCCAGAAGTTAACTGGCAAGCATGATATCGATATTGTGCATAATCGTACTAAGCGACTCTTTAATGACGCCACAGGGATCCGCTGTGGCACTCATACCGAGCCTCTGTTATTGCAGACCTATAAGCGCGATACCGGAGAGGTGATGCATGATTTATCCGTCCCTATCTATGTTAACGGTAAGCATTGGGGAGGGTTTAGAGTCGGCTTTAAAGCGGCCTAATTTAGGGTGAAGGAATAATCCATCGTGGGCGCCAATCCGAAGTGTCCGCCAATCAAAAGTGGCCGCCATCAATAATGTGAGTGACTCTTACAAACTAATATATTGAACGGATTGCTTTTATGTGAAATTTGTTATTGAATGGTTTCGGTTTTAGGTTTCATATTCTGGGGTTGAGCGTTTGGGATGGCAGCGATAGCGCCACGTGACTCAAACCACAGGGGTCTTCTAAAGGCATTGGACGTGAAGGCTTGGCTTTATCGCTAGCCTCTTAATAGTGTCATGATGCTTAATGTAAAAGCCAGCTTGTTGATGTGAAGGTTTTGTTGTTATGGATGGATTTTTAGCATGTTAATGGATGCTAAGGGATCTTGATTTCGTTTGCAGATAGCTGTCAACGCTACTTAATGTGAGTCAAATGCTATGCAAGCAACGCATGTCACTGTGACGGTTTTGTATTACGACGCCCCCGTAGGGCTCATTATGCATAACGCGGTACTTGAAGGTTTGTCGTTGAGTGACTCTGGCCGGGTGATTATTCCGGCCAGTTTTCGTAAGGGAAAATCAATCATCGCTGTCCTTGAGGGGGAATGTAAAATTCTCAATTCTCTTGGGGAGCGGGTGTTTGCTCAACACAATATTGGTTAACAGCAGTCATGCTGATGCAGTGCCGTCATCGGCGTTAACTGACGTCATATCGGTTAACCAGATAAGCTCAAACTCTGTCGCTGTTATCTTAAGGCGC
>NZ_JBOFMC010000137.1:0-2083 GCF_051658185.1 Shewanella sp.
GAGTACGACGTGAATATGGATCGTTTCGTATATTTACGCGCCACCACTAAGTTCTAATATTGTTAACATATTGAGTTAATAGAAAGCCGAGTTCACTCTTGTGACTCGGCTTTTTTTATCTTGAGTCAATGAGATGTTGTCTCGTCAGGACAGCGTGGCTTAAGCGGTTTATCGGTGATATTGGCATAAATTGGCACTGTGAGTGTTGTTTATTAAGGTATCAATCAATATGCCAAGTCGACGGTTTGACATAGGCTTTGCCAATTATCTCGGTAATGCATGGTGAATGACTTAGAGCAGCATTTACTGCAAATACATTCAAATTTTTCTATTTCACTTCATTTAATGCCACTACAAACACCTAGATGGACTTGTGTTAAAAACAATATTAACGGGTTCAACATCGCGATAAGCTCATTTGCCTACGGCTAAAAAACTTAATGTGGTGTGCTTGTTTGGGGTCAAATAGTGGTACTTAAGTTGCGCGATCTTGGCTATTCCCAGGTCCTATAAATTGCATAAGTTTAAGTTTTGAATGTTTTGTTCATTATCGAGCAACATTTTATTAATCTGATACTTATCAGTGCTTTAAACATAAATCAAACCGTTCCATAACCTTTTATTAACATTGTGGCTTGTTTAATTTGTTTAAAAATACACCTTTCGATGTTTTTTAGGTTATCAAGGCTTATTTACAGGGGTTTTTACACTTCCAGAATGTTGACACAGGTCAACATTTTGTGAAATGATGCCAATGGGCCTATGTCAGTATTGATATAGGAAAGGGAAGACAAAACTAAGAAACACAAGAGAAAGACGAACTTACAGTTATAGGTGTCCAAGGCGTCATTGCAACTGGCCCTGTTGCTGGTAAGTTAATTTTTATTCACTTCAAATTGGTTGGGAACTATGTCCAAGGTAAGCAATAGAACAAAAATCGCTACTGCACTTGTTGGCGTGCTGGCATTAGCGAGCAGCAACTTAGTCGTTGCAGATCCTCTTACCGACGTGCAGAAAGCGGATAGTATGATCCATGCTGATGCAGCAGCGTCGCAAAAGAAAGTTGACACCTATTTTGACCAAGCACAAGACATGCTATTTGAGTATGGTGCTGTGGCCGATGAGCGTGAAGCGCTTAAATCCTATAACGATTATGTTGCTAGTTTAGTGGCTGATCAACAAAAGTCGATGGATGAAGTTCAAAACGATATTAATGGGGTTGATAAACTACGTCAGGGCGTTGTGCCGTTGATGTTTAAAATGGTTGAATCCTTAGAGCAGTTTGTGAAGCTGGATTTACCATTTAACTTAGAGGTTCGTACTAAGCGTGTTGAGGACTTAAAAAAGTTACTTAATACTGCAGAAGTAACCCTCGCTGAAAAGTATCGTTTGATTTTGGATGCGTATAGTATCGAACGTGACTATGGTAGCGCCGTTGACGTTAACCAAGGGTCATTAAATATTGACGGTAAAGATGTATTAGTCGACTTCTTTAACTTAGGCCGTGTGGCGCTTTATGCACAGAGCTTAGATCAAAAAACCGGTTGGATGTACAACCGTGAAACTAAAGCCTGGGACAAGCTAGATGATAGCTACTTGCGTGAACTAACAAAAGGTATCCGCATTGCCCGTAAACAAGGCGCTCTTGATCTATTCGCGTTACCAATTCCTGCTGCGGAGACTGCACAATAATGAAGAAGTTAATTACTACAGCTGTATTAGCTGCAAGTTTTTCTTTAACTGCTGGTATGGTGAGTGCTGCTGATGCACCAAAAACCATTGATCAATTATTGCAGCAAGTTAAAGTGGAACGCGTTGCTGAAGGTAAAGTAAACGCCAAGCGTGAACAAGAGTTCCAAGCTGAGCGTGGCGATAAAGCGGCTTTGTTAAAGCGTGAGAAAGATGCCTTAGCAGCGGAAAAACAACGTGGTAAAGATTTAAACCAAGCGTTTTTAGATAACGAGCGCAAAATTGCCCAGTTAGAAGAAGATCTGAAAACCGCTCAAGGTGACTTGGGTGAAATGTTTGGTGTGGTCAAAGGTGAAGCGGGTGATTTCGCTGGTAAACTTGCTGCGTCAAACGT
>NZ_JBOFMC010000138.1:0-1562 GCF_051658185.1 Shewanella sp.
GCAAATGCCGATTGAAAAGCAGCAGGATCAGATGGTTTATGCTGGCACCATCAACGTTGACCAACCGCTCAAAGTCAAAGTCACTGCATTAGGGCAAGATCAACTGGTTGCTGAAATCATTCGGCTACAGGAACTGGCATCCAACACTAAGCCTGCCATTGCCCTGCTTGCTGATAAGTTATCGCGCTATTTTTCGGGCACCATTCTCACCATTGCGGCGATAACCTACTTGGTTTGGCATCAACTCTCCCCAGAAGATGCCTTTTGGGTCACCTTATCGGTATTAGTGGCCACCTGCCCCTGCGCCTTGGCTCTGGCGACCCCAACCGCAGTCACCTGCGCGACCGCCATCTTTACTCGCCTTGGGATCATTACTCGCAAAGCCGGTGTGTTTGAAAAACTGCCCCTTATCAACCATGTGGTCTTTGATAAGACTGGCACCCTCACCTGCGGCACCCTCACCCTTGGCCAAACCGATTGCCTAGCGGATATCACTCAGGCCCAAGCCTTAGCCATTGCCGCGACCCTTGAGAGTGGTTCGCGCCACCCCATCGCCGCGGCATTTGCCCCATTTAGCGATGACACACTCGTGGCTGAGCATATCCATCATGAGGTGGGCTTTGGGGTGCGTGGCCAGATCAACGGCACTGAATACCTCATTGGCAATGCGCTATTGACCGGTGCCACTGCCGATAGCAACGATCCTATCCAAAGGATTTGGTTAGCCAGAGCTCATCAACAGCAAGTTGAGGTATTAGCTCGCTTTACCATCCTCGACAATATTCGCCAAGACAGCCAAGCCACGATAGCCCAACTAAAGCAACAAGGTTGCCGGATAAGCATCGCCAGCGGCGATAACTCTGGGCATGTGCAACAACTGGCGACCGAGCTCGGTATTGATGATGTCCACAGTGGCCTCACCCCTAGCGCAAAACTCGCGCTCGTGACGGAATTACAACAGCATAGCCACGTCGCAATGTTTGGCGATGGAATTAATGATGCGCCCGTATTAGCGGGCGCCGAGTTGTCCGTGGCCATGGGCAGCGGTAGCGCTATTGCTAAAAATAGCGCCGACTTAATTTTGCTCGGGGATCACCTATCCCGCTTTACCCAAGCGGTGGCCGTCGCGAAATTAACCACCCAAATTATCAAACAGAATCTCGCATGGGCGCTCGGATATAATGCGCTGATCCTCCCCTTGGCCGTAACAGGCCACGTAGCGCCCTACATTGCTGCGCTGGGGATGTCGGCAAGCTCGTTGATTGTCGTCGGCAATAGCCTGC
This sequence comes from Shewanella sp., assembly GCF_051658185.1. GTDB lineage: Bacteria > Pseudomonadota > Gammaproteobacteria > Enterobacterales > Shewanellaceae > Shewanella. The sequence goes on from NZ_JBOFMC010000138.1 coordinate 1,284, forward strand.
GACTACTGCGCATCAAAGTATAATAAAAACATAAGGTTGATTAATGAGCATTATTTACGTGTTAATTCCAATTGCAATGATCTTCGTACTCATCGCCGTTGCAGTATTCTTTTGGGCGGTCAAATCAGAGCAATTTGATGATCTGGACCGCCAAAGCGTTTCTATTCTCTTTGATGAGGATCCACAGCGTCCCTCCGCCCCCGCGGCAACCTCAGCTGAACGCCCGAACAAACCAGGCATGCCACAGTGATTGAGTACAATATCACCGGGGCATTTTTA
>NZ_JBOFMC010000139.1:0-11979 GCF_051658185.1 Shewanella sp.
TTGCCATGCGTGCCACCTGTTTTAATACCTTGGGCGGCAAGCTCAGCCATGATCCCCGATTCTATAGCGCCTTTGCTTAAGGCCATTTAAGCGCCTGCTAGCGTTGTTGTCTTGTCGCTATACGCTTCCGCTGGTGGAACGGGCGGCATATCGCAATCATCAAAGAGGTCGATGTTATATTTCACTCGATGCGCTCCGGTAAAACGAAATGAGCCTACCGCCTCGATCTCCGCATCAGGTACTAACATCACCTCCATTACATCATTATCTTTAATGTCACGGCCTGCTAGTTGGCCTTTAGGTGCGCCCATATCGGGATGCCAGCCGTTGCCGTTTGGATACATGAATTTCAGGACTTCGCCGGAATACAGCTTGATATGATAAACGTCTTTAAAGCGCCAGCCGTTGTATTCAAACCAGATGCCTTGTTGTGCGGGATGATGATTAAAGCCTGTGCCTGCTATCATTTAGCCTCTTTCTTGTTATGACGCCAAGCGCTTGTTTAGAGCTTGATAACACCCTATAAAGCGCTTAGTTAGTGGTTGCTAAGCGCTTATAAACTACTATCAAAGCGCTTAATTAACAATGTTTCGCTCCCTGAAAACCTTATCAGTACAGTGATATACGTCACTTTCATTTAAATAAACAATCCAATCATTCACGGCTACAGGCTCGTAATGGCAAAACCACAGGTCTTTATGTCCTTCAACGCGCAATATCGAGCGCGTTTCTACAGCGGTAGGAACAATCTCAGCGGCGCTTTTAATTTGATATGCGCGGCGGATAATCGGCTTGCTTTGGTATTCGTTAAACATGGCATGTCCTTAAGATGAACGGCCTATTTGCCAGCGGTACAGGAACTAGAGCCGTCGCCGTGGGGCGAGCCTGTCCAATGGCAGATATGCGCGGTTGTGACGATAGGCGCACCACCATTTAAGGCAATCTTGGGCGCGTCTATCGTGCATTTGCTGGCGGCCGTGATCTTCACGTCGGCCTGTTGTGATTCAATCAATATTTGCTGTTTGGCCGTGGCAGTGATCTTAAGCTTGGCCTCGATAAGCTTGTTTTGTTCCGTGCTATCGAAACTGTCTAATTCACTGTGCAACACTATCTGTCCGTCTTGAGTGATCTCGATAGCTGTGCCAGTGGGTTTGTGTGTCGCCCTAAGCGCACCAGCGGCGGTTCTTTCAACCATAAAATTAAACTGAGTAGATACCCTATCTTTGTGATATTGCGCGGCCGCTGGCTTTGGCTGCGCGTCCGTGCGTTTATGTTCATAGCTTTGATCTCCTGCAAAGGATTCGTGGGGTAGGTTTGGCACGCCTTGGGGCGCATAGTGGCAAGCGCCAACGATGATCGGGTAACGGCTATCGCCACGGTCAAAACTGCACCATACAAAATCCCCGACTTGCACCGGACTAAAATCACCGTCATTAGTGCGTGCGCCCACAGACAGTAAATACTCAGCCCACGGCAGATCCGAGGCTGGCAAGGTATCCCACAGCCCCAGCACGCGCACCTGTGCTAATAGCAGTTTGTCGGGGTGGTCTACGCTGGTGATCTCACAGCGCCACATGCCCAACAACAAATGATTAGTTTCGTCCATCTTCCACGCCTCCCAGCTCTACAACGCTGATAAATTTCATGCCTTGCTGATAGTGCCTAACGCCGACTATGAGCTGATCTTTATCTACCGACTCATCGAGTAATTGTTCTTGTGTCATCCGGTGGATCTCAAGCTCTACCGATTGAAACGGCTCAAAGTCGCCATTCCCCGCCATAGTGCAATTGAGCACATTTGCCACAAACACATTGCCTAGCTTTAGTTGCGGCTCCGGCACGTTAGGGCAGTAGGTTAGCGGCGCGTTAGTGGCGTCGCTTTTTAGTAAGCCTTTGGTAATGCTCCACCCGAACCGTGCGCGGATCGTCGAGTCAACTTGCGCGGTCTTGGCGTAGTGTTTGTCATAGCTTTGGATTAGCGGGTTATCTGAGTTATTGCGCAAAAACTCGAACCGATAGCCCTCTTTCCCTTTCATCTTCGGGGTGAGCTTTTTCATGTAAAGCGTGCCACGACATAACCACATGGCCGCGCCGTAATCGGTACACATTTGCAGTAACATTTTTGCGATAGTTGAGCCGGAATTGACGTGATAAGTGCGCTTAAGCTCAAAGCGGTCTACTTCAAGCTTTAAGCCTGAAAACACCTTACTGAGTATCTGTTGAGGCGTTTTATCACTGAAAAATAGCGGCTTGGGTTCGGCTTGCTTAATCCTGAAAATATCCGCTTGCAGCGCTTCTATATGCAGCTTGCCGCCTTCGCTCCACGTTGAGCCAATAACGAATTTATCTTTAAACAGCGCTTGGCCTCGTGCATCCACATCGCCTAGCGCTAGCTCTATCTCTACGCCGTCGGCAATCTCCATTTCATCCTGAAAAGCTTTGTCCCTATCAATCAGCACTAACATTAACTTAGGACAGGTCATATTCAGGCGCTCGATATACGTTATGCTCGATACTGAGTGCGTGCCCACGTCCTGATCTTTAATCTTCATTGACTGCAAAAACAAATCGGCCATGGCTACAGCTCCAATTCACTGTATAGGCGTTTGCCTTCTTGGATCTCATAGCTCACCGTGGACGTATTCACGATGCGCGCTTGATAGAGCTGTGTTTGCACTTCTACGCTCAAATCGTAGGCCAACAGCCGATCCTCTGTAGACGGTAGGGAAATGTCACCGCTAGCAAAGTCTTGAGCGGGGGACGTGATCAGGCGGTTATCAAGCTTGAGTCCCAGCAAATCGGTGGTGAACGTATGCGAGCGGCCTTTAGTGGCAAAGCCGCAAAATATCCCCGCCGCCAGCTTGTTAAGGGACACTTGATCCCATGCCAGCATATACACTTGATAGGTCACGGTTACGGGGATCTCGTCAACCTCAGCCACTTCTAGGCCGTTTTCATCAACGATATTGGCATAGCTCTTAATGACCTTGTGATCGCCTGCTAGCCCCATCGTCAAGCCCTGTACTCGATGAAAGTAGACCACAGGCAGGGCGGCTTTATTTTCGCGATCCGAGTCCGGCTTAACCAGCTTGGCGCGCAGCCTGTTTAAAAAGGCTTTAGGCTCTACTTCTGTGCTTACCAATACCTTGGCATTGGACGGCTTAGCCGTGAACTTAGCAAACGGCTCATGGCGGGGATGCGTGCTTGCTTCTCTTAATCCGTGAACCACGGCCACCAGCGCATTACCGAAAGCTATATCCGCATCTACAAGGTCGCTGATAAACAGCTCGCCCGTTTCAACGCGCTTTTTAATCGGGACAATATCAATCACTTTCTGACTCCGCTTGCGCCTGTTCGTCGTATTTGTCTGCTAGCGACGCAATAGACAATTCAGGATCTTTGCTTAATTGGATCTGGTCACTGTCACCACAAGGGATGCAGGTATGCAGCAAGCCGATCACTGGCTCCCCATACGCCTGAGACTTAATAACGTACCAGCGTTGCGGTTGCAGCTCTCCATTAGCAAGGGTGGCGTTAAACTCAATGGCCGAACCCTCCGGCACATCGGGCACAGATAGGCGCACTTGGATAGCGTTAGATTCACCGTAGCCCGTTGAGTTTTCACCGTCCCACGACGCAAAAAACGCATCATCAGCGTTAGCGCCTGTTGAGTCGATAGCGCACACAATTTCAGGATCAAGGTAAACAATGTCGTTAACCTTCGCGTCCATATCACCAAACAGCGCCCCAGCGTCGGCATTTACCGCTTGCTCTGTTGCACGGTACAGCAACACGTCATAGCGATCAGGGTGAATCGTTACCAGCCTGTGCCAGTCCTCACGCTGTTGATCTGTAAGTGCGGTATGACCGCTAGCCTTGGGTTTTAATTGCATGGCCTTACTCATTTAAGATTTTGTTTAACGTCGCTACAGGGACATTTTTCTGTTTAGAAAACGCCTCGATAGCCTTAGTCCTTGACGCGCCCATCAAAACAGCGCCATCAATAAAGCTGTTTAGGTTCACCTTTAGCGCGTCCTTTGCCTGCCGTGCTAGCCGCTCATTTTCAGCCTTTAACACCCTGTTTTCATCGGTCGCTTTGCTGGTGGCTTTCCGTGCGCGCAATAGTTGCTCTCTGAGCTTTTTATTTTCTTCCGGCTTTTCGCGTAGCTTCTTAGCAAGGGCAGACGTGCGTTTAAGGTATTTTTGGTACTCAGCGCGCGCCTTTTCCTGATTAACGGTCAGCTTGCGATTGCGTTTAAGCAGCTCCCGATCGCTATCGGTATAAGTGGCAGTGGCTCTGTAATCATCGTTAAATCCGACGGCCTTAGCCTGTATCTCCATTTGATGCGCTAACTTGGCTTGCCAAGTCGGACTTTGCAGCATGGTAAATACCTTGATCACATGCTTACACGATACGCCCGTTAGCTCTGGATTTCGGATTTTGGGGAAGGCCATTTCTTTAGGTGGGGATAGCTGGTAATTCCCCAGCGTCGCAATATAGCGATACCAATACTGGTGACGGCCACAAGAGCAATCAAAGGACACTTCACCCGCGCACGCTGCTTTAACGGCTTTCTTGTAGCCTTCCTTCGTCGCGCCTGCCGCTCTCATGCAGTCATGCCAGTTTTCAAGCCGGAACTTTACTCTGTGCTCATCGTGCTTAGAGCGGCTTGAGGCCACCACACGGAACAACATGATATTGCCGTTTTTAATCTGTGACGGCCGCGCACTGACAATACCGGAGCCGTCCGTAACTTGGTTGTTTGCGCGCTTAATGTCGATGGCACGGCTTCGAGCGATCAGCTCTCGATAGTTAATGCCAACACGATTGCCACGGCGTTTTTTATATTTCTTGTTGAGCTGATCAAAGCGCTTTAAATCGGCGGCCGTGAATTGCTCACCATTGGCCTTTTTGCCAAGCCTTACTAAGTCCTGAGTTGAGCGACGGTTAAGCGCGTGCGGCGTGAGCGTGCGCTTAGCTTTGCGCCTGTTCTCGTTCTGCTCCTTGGCTATCTTGGCGTGAACTTTTAGGAACTGCGTTTCACTTAGCGCTTTAGTCTCATAAACGCCTTGCTCATTTTTGGTGGGCTTGAATGGCTTAACCAATTACAGCCCTCCACCAGCGGCATAGTGTCTTATGCGCTCTCGCACATAAACCAGATCGGGAAAGGTTAGCGTTGTGGCAACGGGTAGGGGATATTCGTCATCTTCTACGCCACAGATAAGCATGGCTATCCAACGCGCTTCAAGGTTGCCATAAACACGGTAAGCCACCAGATCGGGACGATAAAGCTCATCAGCCTTGATCTCATACTCAATATGCTTAGGACTTCTGGTTGCGACGTAGGTCAGAATGTCGCGATACAGCAACGCTCTGATAATATCGTCCTCGATATTCATGTCAGATATACGCGCTAACTTCACAGGATATACCTTTTAGATTCGGTGTTATTTGACTCTTTCGGCGCGGTGCCTGCCTCCAAGCCTTCAAATGGATTGCGCTTGGTACTTGCTCCCGTGGTTAGCGCATTAAAGAAGCGCGCTAAATAGCCTTGGTGGTAAGGCGTTTGACACATGGCCGCATAGATAGATAACAGCAATACACGGCTACCGTCTTTGAGCTTGTCCCAGTCGATTTGATAGGCCACACGGCCAGAGTCATTTTGAATAACGTTATAGAGTGAGCCAGTAATCGCGAACTGCGATTCTGTGCCAGCAGGGTAGGTAATGCCGCCCATAGCGCTTAACGAGGTGTAGCGTTCCATTGCCTCAACGACAACGGGGCGGTTTTTTTCGCTCTTATCGTCTAAGCGTATGCAGGTTCCGACAGCACCAAACAGCCCCGTTGGATCTTCAATGACCAAATGCGCGCCGTATTTTTCGGCCTTCTGGCGAATGCTTTCTAGTTCAGCCTGCAAAGCGACCGCATGAATTGGCAAAGCCGTAACCGAGGCGATATGCAGCGCGGTTGTGGTGAATGTCCCCATGATCATTAGCGGTTCCCGCTTCGCATTGAGCGTTACCGCAATTACACGAATATCTGACATTTGCGCCCCACCAGCATTATTGAAATGCCACAAGGCTAACACCTAAGCGTTGTTCGGATTTTAAAAGAGGGGGTTTTACAGAAAAGCGCTAAGCAGCGTCAAAGTTGCAATTAACGCGCCATGGCTCTATCATTCGAGGCGCTCAAACCTTTGGTTGGGGGTGAGCAAAAATCCAAGACCCTTTTCTTGGTTAAACGAGCCGCTAATCACAGTTAGCGGCTTTTTTACGCCCGTTAAAAAATCGGGTTTTTGTGCCCCAAGCCTTGCCAGCGGCTATATTTGCGCTGATTAATCACGTTGATTGCTCTGAAATTCTCAACGACGCTCATTGAGGGTATGACTATCTCGTACTCTGATTTGACGTTCAAATAGGCCACTATGTCGGCCTTTCTTATTTTTGAATGGGCAATGATGCGATTGCCGTAGCGCTTGGAATGATCCGACGCAACAACCTTGCTAAGCGTCCAGCTTAACCCAGCGCGGCCATAGCGCTGATCGTAGCCCCTGAAAATATCGACTTCTTCCGGTAGCTGGTGGAGGTGTTCGCGCTCTTGGTCACACATAAACTCATGCGTGCAAAGTTTGGCGATATTGAAGAACAGCTCCCAGTGTACGCGCTCTTGGTAGATGTTAGGCTGGAATAGCCACGCTTGGCGCGCTAACGCCCACGCTTGCTGTAAGCTGATCATGCCCTCAGACACTAAATCAACGATTAGTTTTATGCGCCGTGCTGGTGTGACTATTTCAACGGCTTTTTTATAATGACCGGAGGTCATGGCTAAGTTAAACGCTTTAATGCGACTGAGTAACAGCGATTGCATTAGAGGCAGGTCATCGGCAATGATGCCGTCATAGACGCCTAGAAAATGACAGACCTTATATCCGCTTGGTGTTTCCTTGAGATAATCGGTTACAACAAATTCACTTTCACTTAGCTGGTGTGTCATCCGTTAAGCCTCTTTGATTTTTTCGATAACCAATCGGCCTTTAACGTATGTAATTTTTACCGTATCGCCTTGCTTAACGCCTAGCGCAAACAGCTCATTGGCTCTTATTACCAATGCCGAGCTATTCCCCACCTTCAATAGTTTGCCTGTTCTCTCGTTCATCCGTCGCCCTTAAGCTTCTATTGTTCGGACAAGGATATAACAACAGTGCTAACAATTCCACGGTTAGCACTGGTTAGAATTACAGTATTAGCAGATTTTTTGAGCTAGGTTTGATTAATTTTAAAACTTGATTTTCGCGGCGAGCTTTTGGCTTTCATCGACAAAGCCTGACAGGTATTTATCCGTTATCGCTATCGAGCTGTGCCCCAGCGCGTCCCGTACTTGGTGAATGGCCGCGCCATTGTTCACCAGCATCAACGCGTAGGACTTTCTAAAGCTATGACTTGATAACGGGTAGGTAAGGCGCTGTTTCACGGCCACCGCCTTTAACACTCGGTTTATGTATTGGATTGTGTATGGCTTGCCTGCAACCTTTGACGACTCAAATAGCAGCACGCCGCGCGGCTCTAGGTTCATCACGTCCTCAATAACAGCCTTGCATTGTTCGGTAAGGTAAACGGTGATCTTGCTGGCTTCCTTGGCCGCCGTTTGCTTGGCTCCATTGGCTAGGCGTATGTGATACGGCTTTTGCTGAACTAGCTCAAACTGATCGCGGATAACCCCGTTAATCATCACATCACGTTTTTTTATCTGCCCAACGTCGCTATAACGCAGGCCAGATAACGCCGAAAACTCAAGCATTAGCGCAATGATGGGATTAACCTCATCAATCATTTGCAGCAAGCGCCTAACCTCTTTAGGCGTGCGCGGTGGCAAGCTTCGACTCCCAGCCATGCTAAGTCCTCGCCTTCAATCCAAACGTTTCAATATACGCCTGAAAACCATGCTTTTCGAGGTAGCACAACAGCATTGCATCAGCATGATTAATCGTCGGAACGCGCCCATGCTCCCAAGCGCGAATGCGCGCCACATTGCTATTAAGCAGCTTAGCTAACACCCCTTGGCTTATATCAAGCTTTTGGCGGATCTTAATGACTCTAGCCGCATCTATCTTGCCTACAGTGTCCACGTTTCGCAGTACCACCCGATCCTCGACACCATTACTACGCAATACTTTCATTTTTCGCCCTTAATTCAGTTAGCTTTTTCAACATGTCGAATTGAAACATCCGACGATATTTAATGTTAATCCTGAGATCGTGCATATTAATTATTCGGGGCTTAGTGCCGCCGAATATGCGCAATGACTCTGCCACATACTCATCTATGGGGATCTCAATAAGCTTGTAATATTCAAAGCCACCTATCCCACCTTCAAGGCTTTGGTACGTCGGATCACAATAGGAACCATCAACGAGCTTTATCCAAGCGTGCTCAATTGCCAGCCCAAAGCATTCAGAGTACGCCGCGCCAAATACCACCGCATCAGCGCCTATCATTTCCCCAATCACGATAGCGTTGCGATAGCAGCCCCGCTCTACCACGCTATCGCTGACATACTCGAACGTGTCAGGATCGAGGTTATCGACTTCGACCCTGACAAGGCTTTGAGGATTGAACGCGCCCAAAAGCAAAGCTTGCTCCACCTCAAACGCTAGGGCGCTCATTCGGCGCGCTCCACTAGGTTTTGAGGATTGTTAATCATGCAATAGCCGCTTTCATGGGGAAGGCGGCCATGCGCATCAGACCAAATCAGTTGCACATAGGAACACGGTTGCCTGTCGCGATAAAAGTCATCACCAAAGCTATAAACACTCTCAGCCTGTGAGCACAAATGCTTTGCCGAATCCTCAGCCAGTTCGACCACGTTAACGCGAATAGGCGTCCCGTTAAGCGTTTCTCCCAACGTCATTTCGCCAATGGAATAACCCTCATCCATCCAAAGCTCATGCAGCTCCCAAATCAAATGGCGCGCTTTCACATCCACGCAATCCGTGACAATGATGTCAGGAAAATGGTTTAAGCAGCCGCCCACCGTATGCCAGATAACCGCCTCTTTTATATCAGCGTTGTAAATCTGCAAGCCGTAGCCAAACACCCGATTTACCTCTTTGCGAATATCCATGTTCAATCCCTCCGAGTGAGCTGATCAACCAGTTCACTTAATTCAAATAGTTTATTTGCCATGCTAAGCACATCGTAAGCGCCAGCAGAAGCATCCTTGTTTCTGAAAACATAGGTATGAGTGCGGAACGCCTTCACAGCGGCGCAAGCGGCATCATGAATACCGCTTAACACATCAACATCCGCGACGCTTAGCTGTAGCGACAGGGCGGCGATTCTATTTTTATTGCTGATAACCGCACCGCCCAACGTGGTTAGTTCGCTTTCATCCATCAGTAACGTTTTACCGCGCTGCTTAAAGGTCAAGGCGCACGCAAACAGCCCGATTAACGCCGCATTGCTACAGGCGGCCTTGTGCGCTGCCAAGTCCAGCGCTACAAGCTTATTTTCAATCAGTTCCTTGTTGCTGACCGCCAAGGTTAAGGCGGTCGCATAGTCTGAAATGGCATAGCCTGTTTTATCAATTAGGCTTCTTATCCGCACCTTGGCTTGCTTATTCATAGCGCCTCACACGCAGCATTCATCATGCGCAAAGCCGCAGCGCACTCGTTTGAGTGGATCAGATAAAATTGGCGCGTATCACCTGCCCAGCCGCCGATATGCACATCACCCAAATAGTAGTGATCCGATTCGTCGCAGTTCTCGACATAAAACTGACGCAAGTTCGACTCGCACCACCCGAAAAATTCGCTTAACTCAGCTTGTGTTGTGTCCATAAAAGCCCCCTTTGGCTCAAATGATGCGCCCGATATGGGGCGCTGGTTGGTTGGTTTATTTAAACATCCGCAAAGCGGCGGCGCAGTCTTTCGAGTCGATTAGATAGTATTTGCGTTCGCCACTATCCCACCCACCGATATACACATCATGAATATTGTAATGCTCGGAATCACCAAATTGCTCAACGCAAAACAGGAGCAAGTTAGCGGCGCACCACTCGAACAATTCCTTTAGCTCGGCTTGCGTCTTACTGAGAAGATCGGCTTTTGGCTTTAGCATCTGTGAAGATATGGCAAACATTCGCAAAGCCTCCGCGCTTTCGCCTGAATCATTTACACGAAAGAACTCTGTTTCTATGTCCTTATCGCCTATATGCACGCCGCCTTTGCCAATATAGTAATCCTCATAACTTCCGCATGGTTCAACGTGAAACCAGAGCAAGCTTTCCTCGCACCACTCGAAAAATGCTCTTAACTCAGCTTGTGTTGTGTCCATAAAACCCCCTTTGGCTCAAATAATGCGCCCCGATATGGGGCGCTGGTTGGTTATTGAAACATTCTTCTGTAGGCGGCCAGCGTAGGCATAACGCACACTTGATAAATGCACATGCCAGCCTTGCCGTCTTTATCGCGCCTCACTTCGAGCGCGTAGTCATTGACGTTGTAGATCAGTTCCTCTCTTGGCTCCCCAAGGCTTAACCAGTGATCCGCTCTGACCGTCGCATACACAGAAAGCGCGTCACGCTCCCCAGCAAAAGCTTGAATCCAGCTCTTAACCGTCGCGCCTTGGTAAAGCAGCGCGCAATGCACCTGTTCTTTTAAAGCCGCCTCAAGCTTGGCCGCCTTCGAGTTGGAATTATTCAGCGCCTTAGCCTTGCGCTCTGCCTGTGCCAGCGCCTTAGCTTTACGCTCCGCATCCTTGACCGCCTTTGCTTGCGCCTTGGCTTCGCGCACTTCACGCGCTTCAACGTCCAGATCCACCGCTACAGGCGCGACCGCTTTCCAATCCGCAATAGCCTTCTCAGCAACCACTATCATTGACTGAATGCCCACATGATAAAGCTCCCAAAGGTTCGCGAATCTCACTCTTAAGTTAGCTATTTCAAGGCGCATTTGGCTACCGTCAACATAAGAGAAAGACGGATCAGCTTTCATCTGTTGATATGCCTCATTTTTATTTTTTAAGGTCGCCTCGACTGACTCAATGCGAGTCGGCAGGCTTTCGCGGAAGCGGCGCAGTCCTTCAATGTAATCCGCGAGGAACGCAGGGGCGGCGCTATGGCCGTAGTGGACATTGTTAGCGCCGCCACAAGTGCCATCGAAATAACCCCATTCCACGGTATAGCCATGGTTAACCAACGTTTCACCGTCTTTCTTAAGTGCGTGCAAGCGACCACAAACACAGCACACACCTCTTAACTGAATCCGTTTTTCAGCGCTCATGGCTCACTCCCCCTCACACTTGATAACAAAGCGACAATCTTCACATAGATCGTGATAGCAATCCGCCACATAACCGCGCATATCACCCAGCCTTTCAGCGCAAATCATGTCGGCATCAGCAGGGAAAAGGCCGCTTAATACATGACCTTCAATTTCTTTACTGATCTCGTTGCACTTGGCTTTTAAATTTTTAACTTTGGTCTTTAATGCCTTGATAGGCTTCGCGCTCCATTCAGCTACACCAAGATCATTTTCCGCTTTCAATTTTTGCGTTGAGGCCGCTAACTCAGCCTTCCAAAGCCTGACAAACAGCGCTTTTGCTTCCTTGGTCATATCGCCAGTTTCGCGCATTTGATAGTTTTTTGTGTCCATCCTAACCGCCTTATCTATGTACGTTTTCACCACTGTTGATAATATACCCTTGCAGGATGGATTTTAGCAAGCACTTTAAAAGCGCTTAACTAGCCGTTTTTAAGCGCTTAATTAGCGGTTATCAAGCACATATCAAGCGCTTAATAAGCTACACAATACACCTGAACCATTCGCGAATATCCGCATAAACAGGCGCGCTATCCGTGACGCTGGCGGCCTCGATAGGCTCAACTAACTGAACAAATGCCGTACCGATTGAAAATTGTGTCATCACCTTATGAGGAACGTCCGGCGTTTTACAAAACTCTACCGAGTCCATCGACGCGA
>NZ_JBOFMC010000140.1:0-16316 GCF_051658185.1 Shewanella sp.
GCCTCATTTAACCAAGCGACACCCTTGTTGATAAACCTTGGATTATCCGCCAGCACATCTTGGCAATCGAGCAGTTGGATCTCAAAATCCTCACTGCAATGCGCCTCGATCCAGGTTGGCGACACCGCAAACGGCGGACCGTTTAACGCTTCTTGTGGATAATCTAAGGTGATTAACAAGCCGACACAGCCGGGAGGTAACAAGCTCGCCAGCTGCCTCACATAAGCTAGGCGCATCTCCTCTGGCCAAGCGATTAACGCCGCACGATCATAAAAGCCAGCAACGTCCGCGGTGATCCGAGGATCTAAACTGAAAATATCCCCCTGATACAGACTGATTTGCTCGGTATGATAATGCTGATGTTCGCCTGCAGACGTTCGAGTCATTGCCAGCTGGTTATCACTAAAAAATTGCTGCACCGCCAAGTCATTAAGTTCGCAACCTATCACCTGATGCCCTTGCTCTGCCAAAAAACACATGTCTAATGACTTACCACATAGCGGCACAAACACCCGGCTTGCCGCAGGTAACGCAAGCTGCGGCCAGTAGTGAGCGAGGAACGGATTAATCTGCTGCTGATGAAAACCTATCTGTTGTTGATGCCACTTATCATGCCAAAAATGCGGATCCATGGTGCACTCTCAAAATCCAAAATGGCCCCTACTTTAAGCGTATTTTCAAGAGGATGCAAAGCTGTGACTAAAGCGTTAGTGTGAGTGTCAATGTGGGTGCGAGTGTCGATATGGGGGTGGGTGTGAGTATCAGTGTGAATGTCAGTATTGGCGCTGACTGCCAGCGCCATGGGCGGAAAGTAAGGAGGGGTAGTCGCAGGTCACCGCGCGCCAGCGCCTCTGTGGAGGCAATGCATGTGTAAAGGCAACGCAACAGGCGCGCTGACTAAAGCTATCGTCGCGGATCAATCATCAATCGTCGCTAATGCCCGATATCAGCTTGTAGTCTAACGCTTTTACCTCACCGAGCTTGTGCTTAGCGTGTCAAATTAAGCTAAACACACCGCGACTCTCGGAGTAAGTTTAGTGACCAATTCATAAGCGATAGTGCCAATATGTTCAGCGACTTCTTCCACTGGCAGGGCTTGGCCCCACAGCAGCACATCATCACCCACTTTATCAGGCGCAGCTTGGCCTAAATCCACGGTCAACATATCCATAGACACTCGGCCCACAATCGGCACTCGCCGACCGTTAATCCACACCGGAGTGCCTTCGGGGGCGTTACGCGGATAACCATCACCATAGCCAATTGCGACCACCCCTAAGCGTGTATCTTGCTTGGCGGTCCAATAGCAGCCATAACCCACGGGCTCACCCGCCTGATGATCGCGCACCGCAATCAGGCGGGAGACCAAATTCATCGCGGGGATCAAACCATGATTAGCGCCACAATCGCCGGTCACCGGCGAGACGCCGTACAGCGCAATCCCTGGGCGGATCCAATCCCCTTGGCTTTTAGGCCAGTAAAGCGCACCGGCAGAATTGGCAAGGGTTCTAAAACCTGGCAGGCCGGCCGTTAAGCGCTCAAAGGTGGCCATTTGCACTTGTGTGTAGGCATTGTCAGGCTCATCGGCGCAGGCAAAATGGGTCATCAGATGGATAGGCTTCGCGACGTTGGCGCAGGCCATTAGCCTAGCGTAAACCGTGGCAAATTGCTCCGGCGTCACCCCTAATCTATGCATACCTGAATCCACTTTGAGCCACACGGTCACGGGTTTACTCAACCTGGCCTGCTCAAGCATTTCAATTTGTGATTCATGGTGCACCACAGTGTCAATATCGTGGGCCACCAGCAGGGGAAGATCGGTGGCCCGAAAAAAACCTTCGAGCAATAAGAGCCGCGCCTTAACACCGCCCGCTCGCAGCTCGAGAGCCTCTTCTAACCTTGCCAAACCAAAGCCATCGGCACTGACTAAACAATTGGCAACGTTGAGCAATCCATGGCCATAACCATTGGCTTTGACCACCGCCATCACTTGACTGGCGCTGGCCTGTTGTCGCAGCACCGCTAAATTATGTTGCAGTGCACGACTGCTAATTTCTGCACGGGGAAAAGGTTTCAAAATTTACCTTGTGTATATTGAGAAAAAGTCAGGAATAACATTAAGAAATCGGCCACCTCACCGGGGATAGGCCGCATTATTCACACACCAGTTAATCTTCTTCAAACTGCGGGCCGGCGTAATTATCAAAGCGCGAATATTGCCCTTGGAAGGTTAACCGCACCCGCCCAATCGGGCCGTTACGCTGCTTACCGATAATGATTTCGGCGGTGCCCTTGTCAGGAGAATCGTTGTTATACACTTCATCGCGATAAATAAACATGATGAGATCCGCATCCTGCTCGATAGATCCCGATTCCCGCAAATCCGAGTTCACCGGCCGCTTATCGGCCCGTTGCTCGAGCGAGCGGTTAAGCTGAGATAGGGCAATCACGGGGATCTCCAATTCTTTGGCTAACGCCTTGAGCGAGCGTGAAATTTCAGCGATTTCTAGGGTACGATTATCGGATAATGCCGGCACTTGCATCAATTGCAAATAGTCGACCATGATCATCGATAGCCCGCCATGTTCACGGGCGATACGCCGAGCGCGGCTACGCACTTCGGTCGGGGTTAAGCCTGAGCCATCGTCGATATACATCTTGCCTTGCTCGAGCATGATCCCCATGGTCGAGGATACTCGCGCCCAATCCTCATCATCGAGCTGACCAGTACGGATTTTGGTTTGATCAACGCGCCCAAGGGAGGCAAGCATACGCATCATGATCTGCTCTGAGGGCATCTCCAGACTAAAAATCAGCACGGGCTTATCTTCATTCATCGCCGCCTGCTCACACAGGTTCATCGCAAACGTCGTTTTACCCATGGACGGACGCGCCGCAACGATGATCAAATCGCCGGATTGGAAACCCGCAGTCATTTTATCCAGATCGCTAAAACCACTGGAGACCCCGGTCACACCGTTATGGGGGTTGTTATAGAGCTGCTCAATTTTATCGACGGTTTTTTCAAGAATGGATTTAATACCTTCAGGACCTTCGTTAGCGTTGGTGCGCTGCTCGGCAATTTTAAAGACTTTACTCTCGGCTAAATCCAGCAAAGCGCCAGAATCGCGCCCTTCGGGATTGTAACCAGCATCGGCAATTTCATGGGCGACACGGATCATCTCGCGCACCACGGCCCGCTCGCGCACAATTTCGGCGTAGGAGACAATGTTGCCAGCGCTGGGGGTATTTTTGGCAATTTCACCTAAATAGGCAAAGCCGCCGGCTTCTTCAAGCTGATTTTCAAGCTCAAGCTGCTCAGAAACGGTGATAAGGTCAATGGGCTGGCTGGTCTCAACCAAGCGGTGCATCGCGGCAAAAATCATCCGATGGGAGCGGGAGTAAAAGTCTTCTTTTACCACGGTCTCAGCCACTTTATCCCAAGCGTCGGCGTCTAACATGAGGCCGCCTAATACCGATTGTTCAGCCTCAATAGAATGCGGTGGCAGCTTGAGTCCATCGAGCTGCAAATCCCTTGGCTTACTTTTAGGCTTAAAAGCACCTTGTTGTGACATTAACACTCCCGATTTCCAACAACTTAACAAAATATGATATAAAACCCGCAGCAAGCAAACAGGCCTTAACACTCACCTGTTACCCTACTTCCCACGGACACGCTAACAATAAATAAGGAAAAAACATGCGTATTGCATTCGTTGCGGCCACAGTGCTGACCTGCGGCATAGCAACTGCCGATGAAGGACAATGGCAACCTTATCAAATGCCTTCAATTGCAAACAAACTCAGTGAACGCGGAATTAACATCCCTGCTGAACAACTGGCCGATCTCACCCGCTATCCGATGAACGCCGTTGTCGGGCTGGGCTATTGTACCGCCAGTTTTGTCTCCCCCCAAGGCCTAGTTGTGACAAACCATCATTGTGCCTACAAGGCGATTCAATTTAACACCACCCAAGAGCACAACTATCTTGCCGAGGGCTTTTTAGCTCGCACGCGAGAGCAAGAACCGTCCGCAGGCCCCAATGAGCGTTTATATATTACAGAGGAGGTCACCGATGTCACCGCGGCGGTGACACAGGATTTAAGCCAAGATCCCCTCCGCCGTTATGAGCAGATCCAAACCCACAGTAAAGCGCTGATCAAAGCCTGTGAAGCCGATGAGAACTATCGCTGTAATGTGCGCAGTTTTCATCACGGCTTAGAATATTACTTAATTAAGCAGTTGATGATCCGCGATGTGCGCCTTGTTTATGCGCCGCCTGAAAGCGTGGGCGGCTATGGTGGTGATATTGATAACTACGAGTATCCACGCCATTCGGGGGATTTTGCCTTTTTGCGGGCCTATGTGGGCAAAGACGGCAAACCCGCAGCCTTTAGCCATGAAAACATTCCCTACCAACCTAAAAGCTATTTAAAAGTGAATGCCGACGGGGTTAAGGCGGGCGACGGCGTTTTTGTGGCGGGCTATCCCGGCACCACCAGCCGCTATAACCTCACCAGCGAACTTAAATTTGCCAGCACTTGGTTGTACCCAACCCAAGCCAAACGCTATCAATTACAGATTGATACCATCGAAGGCATGGGGCAAAACGATGCCGACATCGCCATTAAATACGCCGGCACTATGGCCTCGATGGCCAATCGCATGAAAAAGCTTAACGGCCTATTAGCGGGTTTTAAAGCCACCGATATCGTCGCCATCAAACAGGGCCGTGAAAATGACTTTTTAGCCTGGCTTAAGCAAAACCCCACGCTCAATCAACAACTCATTGCTGAGCTGGAGCTGTTGCTCGCCGAGCAGCAACAACAAACACAGCAGCATTACTATTTCACTAACGCCCAATCGAGCACCCTATTAACAGCAGCAACGACCCTGTATCGCCTCGCCAAAGAACGGCAAAAGCCCGATGCCGAACGCGAAATGGGTTATCAGGAGCGCGATATTGCCCTGTTAAGCGCCCGACTCAAGCGCATCGACTCTAGCTTTGCGGTAAGCGTGGATAAAACCCTGTGGCTGCAAGATTTACATGCTTACCTTGACCAAGCCAATCGCGTTGCCGCTCTAGATACTGCGCTGGGGGGAACCCCTAAGGCTCACGAACTTGAAGCCACACTCGATGGTTGGTACTCACTCACCACCCTGACCTTGCAAGCTAAGCGCCTAGCGTGGCTCAATGCCGATGCCAGCGCCTTTGAAAGCAGTACCGATCCGTTTATTCGCCTTGCCGTTGCACTTTACGACAGTAATATGGCCCAGGAAAAAGCCGAAAAAACCTTGGAAGGCAAACTCTCTATCGCCCGTCCTGCCTATATGGCGGCGATCATTGAGTATTACAAAGCCAATCAATGGCCAGTGTACCCCGATGCTAACGGAACACTGCGTATCAGCTACGGCATAGTCGATGGCTATCAGTCGCGCGATGCGCTGTATAAACAGCCCTTTACACGACTGGATGGGATTGTCGCCAAACACACTGGCGTAGAGCCCTACAATGCCCCACAAAAACTGCTTAACGCCATTCAAGCGCAGCGCTTTGGTGAGCATAACGTGGCCGCGGTTTATCAGGATCCTCGCAGCTGGCTTTGCAAGCTGTTGTCTTGCCAAGCTAAACCCGAAGCATTTAACTCAGTCCCGGTTAACTTTTTATCCAGCGTGGATACCACTGGCGGTAATTCAGGCTCACCAATGTTTAATGGTAACGGCGAGTTAGTGGGTCTTAACTTCGATTCCACCTATGAGGCGATCACTAAGGATTGGTTCTTCAACCCGACGATTACCCGTGCCATCCATGTCGATATTCGCTATATCCTGTGGATGATGGCTGAGGTCGACCACGCCGATAATCTTATTCAAGAATTGGAGCTAGTCCGCAACTAGTCGCACAGGCTTGTTCATCAACGCCGCCCATTGAAAGCATTCATGGGCGGTTTTTACCAAGCTCACCGTCAACACCCATTGACGATTCCAACTGAATATCAGCTAATTCCCAGCAAATAAATACTCAAGTGATTATGATGCATTTAATAAGCATTTAATTATGTTATCCGTTTATTTAAACGGATTATCAGCGCAATTCCCCCTCTATTTTATAATGCATTTAATAAGCATCAATTTACGCCATTACATTATTACTCATTTATTCATCGACGATGGTTATCGCGCGCACCAAATGAATAACCAAGGCCAATAGGACAATTTGACTGCGCCTTAAATACGCTTGGTGACCCCTGTCGCATTTTACAAAAATCGCAAAAATTAATTGCAGAATTTGCAATTCTCGATTTAGTAAAACACGTTAAATCAGATGGTTAAAATAAAAACTTTTCAATGAAATTTACCGCGAAAATAGAGTAATCGCGTTAAATTCATAAAAATTTATAAAAATATCTAAAATAACCTTCGAAAATAACTGCCTCAGGGCAAAACTTGACCCAGCGCAATTTTGTTTATTTTTTCATTCCCTATACTTTGCCCCGCAATATAAAAACAACTTATAAACAAGCTTTTGCGATAAACATAAGCTGCCTTACACACCTAAATAACTCTACAGATGCCGTTAGAGTGACAGATGAGGAACGCAAAATCCTATGACAGCGACGACTTATCAACCGGGAGAAATCCAGGGACTGATCAAGATTAATGCAGACAAGTGCAAGGGTTGTGATGCTTGCAAAAAATTCTGCCCTACCGATGCCATTATGGGGGCCTCTGGCGCCGCCCATGAAATCGATCAAGAGAAGTGCCTAAGCTGTGGCCAATGCATGGTCAACTGCCCCTTTAGTGCAATTGAAGACACCCACAGCGCCCTCGAAACTGTGATTAAAAAGCTCGCCGATAGCAACACCACTGTGGTTGGGATTATCGCCCCTGCGGTGCGTGTGGCCATTGGTGAAGAGTTTGGGCTCGATACTGGCTCCTTAGTCACAGGTAAACTGTATGGCGCGATGAACCAAGCGGGCTTTAAGATTTTTGACTGTAACTTTGCTGCCGATTTAACCATCATGGAAGAAGGCAGTGAGTTCATTCACCGCTTACATGCCACCGTCAAAGGCGAGCCTAACGCGGGCGCGCTACCGCAATTTACCTCCTGCTGTCCGGGCTGGGTGCGTTATTTAGAAACCCACTATCCCAATTTATTACCGCACCTGTCGACGGCAAAATCGCCGCAACAAATGGCGGGCGCGGTCGCGAAGACCTATGGCGCCAAAGTCTATAACATGCAGCCGGAAAAGATCTTCACTGTCTCGGTCATGCCATGTACCTCGAAAAAAGTCGAGGCCTCACGCCCTGAGTTTAACTCCGCATGGAAATATCATCAGCAGCATGGAGCCAATAACGAGTCTTATCAAGATATTGATGCGGTACTCACCACCCGCGAGATGGCGCAGCTGCTCAAGCTACTCAATATTGATTTAGCCAACACCGCGGAATACCAAGGCGATAGCCTGTTCTCTGAATACACCGGCGCAGGCACCATTTTTGGGACCACTGGCGGCGTGATGGAAGCCGCCCTGCGTACCGCCCATAAAGTGCTGACTGGCAGCGAAATGGCCAAATTAGAGTTTGAGCCAGTGCGTGGACTCGAGGGCGTTAAAGAAGCCGCGGTGACTCTGTACGATAACCATTTGAATCAAGACGTTACCATCAATGTCGCCGTTATTCACGACATGGGCCACAACGTTGAACCTATCCTGCGGGATATTATGGCCGGCACCTCACCCTATCACTTTATTGAAGTGATGAACTGTGCGGGCGGCTGCGTCAACGGCGGCGGACAACCCATTGACGGCTCAGGCTCTGCTTGGATTGGCAATCTGTAATAAGGACTAGGTAATGAGTAAGAAAACCCATTTATTCGCCGAGGACAGTTTTTTCCTGTCACGCCGTAAATTCATGGCCGTAGGTGCCGCGTTTATTGCGGTGCTCGCCATCCCCGTCGGCTGGTTTAGCAGCAGGCTGGCCCAGCGCAACGACTACATTAAGGCACGTAGCCGCGGCCTATATCAGGATGACGCGCTGGCCACACGCCGCGTCAGCCATGCCAATCCGGCGGTTGAAAAATACTACAAAGAATTTGGTGGCGAGCCACTGGGACACATGTCCCACGAGTTGCTGCACACCCACTTTGTTGACCGCACTAAGCTTACGTCTTAATTGGAGATATCGATATGCATCAACAACACGATATGCGCCCCATTTTAAAACATCCGTTAAATGTGCGGATCTTCCACTACATTTTGCTATTGAGCTTTTTACCGCTGGCGGCCACAGGATTACTGTTATTCCTGAAACCGCTGTCGCAAGAAGCGATGCAACTGACCTATGATGTGCACATTGTTGCAGGGATTATCATGTCCCTCGATGCCGTAGCCTTTACCATCATGGCCTTTGATCGGGTGGTGTTATTTATCGCCCGCGTGTTTAGCTTCTCCATGCGCGACGTCAAATGGTTTATGGTACTCGGCGGCTACCCACAAAAATTCCTGCTGGGTAAAAAAGTGCCTGTACCACCGATGAACAAATACAACTCAGGCCAAAAGCTGTTCGGCGCCTGCGTGTTAATCGGCGGCACACTGCTGATTTTATCAGGCCTAGTGCTGTGGTTAATTCCTCATGCTGCGCCGCGAGATCTGGTGTGGTTTTTAGGTCAAGCCCACCTCATTTCTGGCCTTGTCCTCACCGCGTTTTTACCCGTGCACCTGTTCCTTGCGGTCTATCGCTTTGACGACTTCAAGGCCATGATGGTCCATGGCAATGTGCCCTACCATGATGCGGCTGAGTACACCCCGCTTTGGGTAAAACATGAGATAGCCCCGGTTGCCAGCAGCGGCGATCAACTCGCGAGTAAATAACTCACCTTACTCTGCGCGGCAGGGCGACCCAGCTCGCCCAGCCGCTTTTTTCTCCATCAGCAAGAGCACTGCCCGTTATGAGCTCAAACGAACACGCATCATCACACGAACACGAACCTACACACGAACACGGCCATACCATCAGTCTTAAAGACTATAACCCGCATGTCAGTTTTATTGATGACCAAGCCATCTGGGACACCATCAACCATGCCAGCAACCCCAGCGCTGAGCAGGTCAACGCCGTGCTCGATAAAGCGCGCCAGTGCCAAGGCTTAAGCATCAGCGAAACGGCAATCCTGCTGCAAAATCAAGATAAAACCTTAGATGAAGCCCTGTTTGCGGTCGCTCGGGAGATTAAAAACGTCATCTATGGCAATCGGATTGTGATGTTTGCCCCGCTCTATGTATCCAACCACTGCGCCAACAGCTGCAGCTACTGCGGTTTTAACGCCGATAACCATGAACTTAAACGTAAAACCCTCAAACAGGATGAAATACGCCAAGAGGTCAAAGTGTTGGAGGAGATGGGCCACAAACGCATCCTTGCGGTTTATGGGGAGCACCCACGCAATAACGTCAATGCGATTGTGGAGAGCATCCAAACCATGTACAGCGTAAAACATGGTGAGGGCGGCGAAATTCGCCGGATCAATGTCAACTGCGCCCCAATGAGCGTGGATGACTTTAAAGTATTAAAAACCGCCGCCATTGGCACCTACCAATGTTTTCAAGAAACCTACCATCAAGCAACCTATGAAAAGGTGCACTTAAAAGGTAAAAAAACCGACTATCTCTATCGTCTCTACGCCATGCATAGAGCCATGGAGGCAGGGATTGATGATGTGGGGATTGGCGCACTGTTTGGCTTATACGACCACAGATTCGAACTCCTTGCACTGCTAACCCACGCCCACCAAATGGAGCAAGATTGCGGTGTTGGCCCCCATACGATTTCTTTCCCGCGGATCGAGCCCGCCCACGGCTCAGCCATCAGCGAAAGGCCGCCTTTTGAGGTCGACGATGACTGCTTTAAGCGCATTGTCGCAATAACCCGCCTTGCCGTGCCCTACACCGGCCTTATCATGAGCACCCGCGAAAGCGCAGCGCTGCGTAAAGAACTGCTCGAACTTGGCGTATCGCAAATCAGTGCAGGCTCACGCACCGCCCCCGGAGGCTATCAAGATAGCCAAGCAGATCAGCACGATGCCGAGCAGTTCAGTCTAGGCGATCACCGCAGTATGGATGAAATTATCTATGAGCTGGTGACGGAGTCTGATGCCATTCCTTCCTTCTGCACGGGCTGTTACCGCAAAGGCCGCACGGGCGATCACTTTATGGGGCTCGCTAAACAGCAATTTATCGGTAAATTCTGCCAGCCGAACGCTTTGATCACCTTCAAGGAATACTTAAATGATTATGCCGGCGAAAAAACCCGTGAAGCGGGTCATGCGTTAATCGAGCGCGAGCTGGCCAAAATGAGCCCTTCAAGGGCACGTAATGTGCGCAGCTGCTTAGCGAAAACCGATGCCGGTGAGCGCGACATCTATTTATAAAATAAGCACTATGGGTAAAAATAAGAGCTATCGATACATGCCACACTCAGCCAATGAGCCAACCTGCCTTGGTCAACACGGTATTCAAGTGCATGCGGGGCTGACACTCCCCGCATTGGTTGATGCCATCGCCAACGCGCAACAGATTGTGCTGCATGCAGCGATCTACAGCAATTTTGCGCACAACGAGATAGGTGAGCAGCTGTTTTGCAAGCTGCAAGATAATAGCGTCCACAAACTCACCATCATTAGCCTTGCGCCCCCCAGCGCATGGCACAGGGAGTTTGCGGCGGTGCTGCGCCCTTCGATGCCACTGGCAGAGGTGGAAGCGCTCTACGAGCGCTCCCACAACTGGTGCTTACAGCTTAAACAGCGCTTCCCCGATCGCGTACAGCTAATATCCACTCAAGCTCTCGCTTTTCAACCGATACTCTTGATTGGCGACCGCCTCTTTGCCGGACATTACGCCCATAGCACGCTCACCAGTGCCGAGGGGATTTGGTTAGAATTTAATGCCGTGCAATTAGGCTTTGAGGCCAATAGCCTGCACCTCAGGTTGCAAGCAGGCACGCCAGCAACAGCAAGCGCGGCGACGCCCGAAAAACACCACCCGTGGATGGCAGCGCTAGGGCGCTATGTTGAAGAATGCCGCCAGGCCATGCATACCTTTGAACACAAAGATATTCCTCCTGCCGGAGCCCTACAATGATCCCCCTTGAGGAACCGACAATACAGGCATCAAAGCTAAAGGCGTATCAATTTGATCTCGCCACCCTCATCGCCCTGCTCCAAGGGCAAGAGGATGACTGGCTATTTCATGAAGCCAAACAAGCCACCGAGTTAAGCTTTAACGGCCAAGTGTATTTGCGCGGGATAGTTGAATTTTCAAACCACTGCCGCAACGATTGCCACTATTGTGGACTGCGCAGCGCTAATCGCGCGGTAAAACGTTATCGACTCTCCTTTGATGAGATCCTTCACGCCGTCGATACTATTGCTAAACTCGGCCTGGGCACTGTGGTCCTGCAATCGGGGGACGACTTTCATTACCGCGCCGAGACCATCAGCCGGCTAATAGGCGAAATTAAGCAGCGCCATGATATGGCCATCACCCTCTCCCTGGGCGATAGAAAGTTAACCGAGCTGAAACAGTGGCGCGACGCGGGAGCCGACCGCTATCTGCTCAAAATGGAAACCTTCGATCGCAAGCTCTTTGCCCGCTGTCGCCCGAAGGCCGATTTTGATGAACGCCTTGCCAGACTGGAATACCTGCAAGCCTTAGGCTTTCAAACCGGCTCAGGGATCATCACCCATTTACCCGGCATGACCGATGAGATCCTTGCGCGCGACCTTCAAATATTAAGTCGCATGCAGCTGGACATGCTGGCCTGCGGCCCTTTTATCGCCCACAGCCAAACCCCCTTTGCCGACCAACCCAATGGCAGCATCCTAACCAGCCATCGGGTCAGCGCTATCCTGCGGTTAATGAACCCCGGCGCGAATATCCCCGCCACCAGCTCCCTTGACGCTCTAAGCCAAGGCGCGAGGGAACTCGCACTCAAGCGGGGCTGCAACGTCATCATGCCCTCGTTTACCCCAGAAGCGGTTTACGCCAATTACAGCATTTATCCGGGTAAAAACACGGCCAACCACCACGGTCAGCAACGATTGACGCAACTCTGCCAACAACTCTATGCCCACGGGCTTACGCCCTCTTTTACCCGTGGTGATGCAAAAAGGAATCTCTATGTGCCAAGGCATTAATCCATCAGACAGCCCCAATGCAGCGCAATCGGCGCCACGGGGAATGCGTTACCATATCGCCCTCGTAGGCAGGCGCAATGCCGGTAAATCATCCCTGCTCAACATGCTGGCAAATCAGTCCATTTCTATCGTGTCTGATATTAAAGGCACCACGACAGATGCGGTCGCCAAAGCTTACGAATTGCAACCCTTAGGCCCTGTGACGTTTTATGATACCGCGGGGATTGATGATGAGGGCGAGCTAGGCGCTTTGCGGATTAACGCCACGCGCAAGGTGCTTTGCCGCGCCGACATGGCGCTGCTGATCACCGACGAGCAGGGGCTAGGCCACGCCGATATGGCGCTGCTGGATGATATGCTAGCCATGGCGATCCCTATCCTCGTCGTTTTTAACAAAGCCGATATCTGTAGCCCCAAGGCCGAAGATATCGCCTTTTGCCAGGCCAAACAGTTGCCTTTTATTGCCGTCTCAGCAACCACAGGTTTAGCCGCCAATGCCCTAAAACAATTACTCGTCGAGCTCGCCCCGGCGGAGTATAAACAAGAGCCCCTATTAGCAGGCGATCTATACCAAGCGGGGGATATTATCCTGTGTGTGGTCCCGATCGATACGGCCGCACCAAAGGGGCGCTTGATCCTGCCGCAGGTACAAATCTTGCGTGAAGCCTTAGATAATCATGCCATGGCGATGGTGGTTAAAGAGACCGAGTTAGCCACGGCACTGGACGCGTTCGCCATGCCCCCCAAGTTGATTATCAGCGATGCGCAAGTCATCAAGCAGGTTGCCGCTATCACGCCAGAATCGATACCACTCACCACCTTCTCCACCATTTTTGCGCGCTTTAAAGGGGATTTATCCGTGCTGGTGCAAGGAGCGGAGCAACTCGACCACCTCCAAGATGGCGACCATATCCTGATAAGCGAGGCCTGTAGCCACAATGTTCAAGAAGAGGATATCGGTAGAGTAAAACTGCCTCAGTGGATCCAAACCTACAGCGGCAAACGACTGAGCTTTAGCGTCACCTCTGGCCATGACTTTCCCGATAATCTCGAGCAATTTGCCCTCGTACTCCACTGCGGTGCCTGTATGTTTAATCGCACCGAAATGCTCCGGCGCATCCGCGAGTGCCAACGTCGCCAAGTACCGATCACTAACTACGGCGTCGCCATCTCAAAATTACAGGGCGTATTACCGCGGATCTTAGCCCCATTTCACCCCAAGAATGAGTAAACCTGCCAACGATGGCTGAATTTGCCCCATAAAAAAACACCGCCGAGGCGGTGTTTTTTTAGTTTAAAGCGGTATGTAATTAAGCTTCTGCAACAATAGAAACTTTAACAACAGCTTTAACTTCAGTGTGTAACTGAACTTCAACTTCGAAGTCGCCAGTAGTACGCAGCGCGCCTAATGGTAAACGAACTTCTGATTTAGCCAGCTCAACACCAGCAGCAGTTACTGCATCAGCGATGTCACGGTTGCCAACTGAACCAAACAGTTTGCCTTCATCACCCGCTTTAGAAGCAATAACAACAGCTTCCAGAGCAGCGATTTTCTCAGCACGTTGGTTTGCAGCAGCCAGATCAGCAGCTAATTTAGCTTCTAATTCAGCGCGACGAGCTTCAAATACTTTCACGTTGCTTTCGTTAGCAACAACAGCTTTACCTTGTGGCAGCAGGTAGTTACGAGCGTAACCAGCCTTAACTGACACTTGGTCACCCAAGTTACCTAGGTTAGCGATTTTATCAAGCAGAATAACGTTCATTATCAAATCCTCTATATTCG
This sequence comes from Shewanella sp., assembly GCF_051658185.1. Classification (GTDB taxonomy): domain Bacteria; phylum Pseudomonadota; class Gammaproteobacteria; order Enterobacterales; family Shewanellaceae; genus Shewanella. The sequence continues at coordinate 13,978 of NZ_JBOFMC010000140.1, forward strand.
ATTAGGAATACTGCAATTACTGATGTAAATCAGTGTATGGCAGTAGAGAAAGATAACGAGCACGCTTGATAGCGCGAGCTAGTTGGCGCTGATATTTAGCACTAGTACCAGTGATACGGCTTGGAACAATCTTGCCGCTTTCAGTGATGTAGTTCTTTAAAGTAACGATATCTTTGTAATCAATTTCTGCAACACCTTCAGCGGTGAAACGGCAGAACTTGCGACGACGGAAATAACGTGCCATGTGACAGTCTCCTAAGTTTTCAATTCGACATTTTCGGCATGGATAACTAAGCGATTTTGGCCATTGCGCCCCTGTTGCAGGGTCATAAAGCCTTGTACTTGTACTTCCACACCAGCTTTCAGATTGTCTGCGACGCTTTCAAAGCGCGGGCCACTCAATACCACTTGTATTTGTACGTAGACATTGCGGAGCATATCTGCTTCATAACGCTGCGATTTGTGTTCTAGCATCATCACACAATGTGCAATGCCTGCTGGGCTTTTAAAGCATCTGGAACGGGTTATGGTTCCGGATAACACCAAGTTATTGGTGGTCACAGATAAACTTACTCAGCGATTTCTTCAGCGTTAGCTTCATCATATGAGCGTTCGCCAGCTGGGCCACGACGTGAATCGCGCTCATCTCTAGCTTTAGCCATTGGAGATGCTTCAGTAATTGCAGTTTTAGTGCGCATTACCATGTTACGCAGAACTGCGTCGTTGAAACGGAAAGCTGTTTCTAGCTCTTCGATCGTTTCTGCAGTAGCTTCAACGTTCATCAGAACGTAGTGAGCTTTGTGCAGATCTTGGATTGGGTAAGCCAGTTGACGACGGCCCCAATCTTCTAAACGGTGGATTTTGCCGTTAGCTTCGGTGATAGCACCGGTGTAACGCTCAATCATACCTGGTACTTGTTCACTTTGATCTGGGTGAACCATAAATACGATTTCGTAATGACGCATTTATTGCTCCTTACGGTTATGTAGCCTCGTTATTGGCTCAGTCACACCAAATAGAGGCAAGGAACGAAAATAGTGACTGATTTGAGCGCGAGATAGTACAGAAAGCAGACGGGAAACTCAAGCAATAACTTTGCCGACACCACCATTACAGGTATGATGCCTCCCTCTGTTCGCTCGCGGGCAGATAAGCGAGCACCAATCCGTCAACCAAGAAGCCCACATAATGTTAAAAGTCTTTATTAGCGTGAGTCTTTTGCTCCTGTCATTGCCAGTCGCAGCACTGGTGCCGCCCGATTATCAAGAGCCGCCCACAGGCTTTACCGCCGAGGTAGAGGCCGGGTTACAGCTCAATACTGGCAACACGGAGTCCGGCAACTTTAACGGCCGCACTCAACTGATTTTCGATACCAAGCGCACCACCCAAGAAGCTATTTTAAAAGCCTATTTTGCTTCTGAGCAAAAAACGACGACCTCTGAAAAATACGATCTGCAACTCCAGTCAAACTATAAGCTGCACAAAGGCTATATTTTTGGGCGTGGCGATTTTACTTGGGATCAATTCAGTAGCTACACAAGAATTACTACAGTATCAACTGGTTATGGATTTAATGCCATCAGCAGTTATCGCACCAAACTCAGCCTCGAACTGGGTCCCGGTTATCGCTATAACTTACCCGCAGAATCGGCCAGCGAATTAACCCACGAGGCCGAGCGCGATGTCATCCTGCGCACTGCGGCTAAAGTGTCACAAAAGCTGCAGGAATACAGCAGCCTCAATGCCGACCTCACCGCCGAAATCGGTGAATCTAACAACACCCTGACCTTAGATATGAATTACAAAAACCTCGTATTTCAAGATTGGGCCTTTAAGATCGGCATGAACATTAAATATACCGCCCAAGTGCCCGAGGGCAGCCAGCGCACGGACACCATCACCACCTTCAACCTCCTCTACACCTTTAGGTGATCTCCCTTGGCGCTTAGCCCCGATAACCTGTGGTTGTGGTCGTGGTTGTAGTTACGAAATAAAGTTAGTTACAAACGAGAGTGAAATAAATCGGTTAACTTGGCAGGTTTGTGCCGCTGGCATAACTCGCAGAGTCAATCGACATCGCTTAACTTCCCGTAAGGCACTGAGAAGGCCCCGTTCAGAGGCGGGACTGGGCGGAACTCGCATAGGCTTATCTCAACACGCCAGTCTCAACACGCCGGTCTGGGCACCGCGCGGCCTAGACGCGCCATTCGGCTCGCCAATATCCGCACTCCAATGGCAACACACCCACAACTGCAGCGAGTCTGAACTCAATTCGTGATCGACACAAAAAAATAAAACTATTTGATAATGAATAACAAGTTGCAACACCGCAACAACAC
>NZ_JBOFMC010000141.1:0-4061 GCF_051658185.1 Shewanella sp.
AACCCGCGCCGCCAGTGATCATTGCCCTGATACTGACGCTAAGTCTTGCTGTGCCGCGGCTAACACGCGCACAATCTCTGCGGTCGTTTTATGGATCCGCAGTTCCCTGAAAAGGGTATCGGCTTCAGGATATTGACGATTCAGATAACTAAACCATTGTTTTATCCGAGCTGGGTAATAGTCGCTCTTGCGGCCAGTTAATTCTCTTTGGGTATAACTGAGCATTAATTCTAAGGTTTGTGCCCAAGTGTAGGGGGCTGCGCCGGTTTTAATGGTATCGGCTAAGTTGGGTAAGGATATCGCGCCCCGGCCAATCATAATGCTGTCACAGCCGGTAATGGCCATGCAGCGCTCGGCATCATTGCGGTTCCAAATCTCACCATTGGCAATCACCGGGATCGGCAAGCGTTGGCGCACTTCGGTGATGTATTCCCAATAAGCCGGAGGTTTATACCCATCGACTTTACTGCGGGCATGGATGGCAAGCTCAGTCGCCCCGGCCTCGTAGACGGCCAAGGCATTTTCCATAAACAGTGATTTATCTTCATAGCCTAAGCGAATTTTCGCGGTCACCGGTTGCGATTGGGGGACGGCTTGGCGCATGGCGCGCACAATAGCGTAAATGCTGTCGGGATATTGTAATAGCACCGCGCCACCATTACTGCGGTTAACCATTTTGGCTGGACAACCAAAGTTGGCATCAACCCCGTGTGAGCCCAGTTCAATAGCCCTGAGTGCATTTTCAGCCATGCATTGGGGTTCTTGCCCGAGTAATTGCACGCGTACTGGGGTACCCGCAGGGGTTTTGCCCTGGTTGAGTAACTCTGGGCAAAGTTTCAGAAAGACTTTTTCTGGTAACAGCTGATCGACTACTCGGACAAATTCGGTCACGAGTAAATCATAAGGGTTGATGGTTGAGAGGATGTCACGCATCAAATCGTCAACCACGCCTTCCATTGGAGCCAAAATGACACGCACAGTCGTTTATCTCAAAAGCGGTTAAAGGGCGGGCATTCTATCTTATTTTAGGCCCTGACAGAATTGCTTAAACGCCGAAATAAGGAGCTTAAACGCAGATTACCTTGTTAAGTGCTCACTCGAGTTGAGGCCAGTCCGTTGATTAAGCCTAGAATGGCGGCTTAATTGGCGCTGCGTGGGGCGTCAGCAAGCCTTATTCACACCGCGGCAGATTATTGCAATATCCCTACATAAAAAGGGTTTTTGTTGCATCGGCAATCCGCTACAATGCCAGCGTTTTGTGATGCACATCACTCTCTTGGGGCGCTTCACATCATGACAGGCGCAATTGCCCAAGGCCTAATCCAACAATAAGACTTGCACAACGACAGGAGCTGTAATGAGTAGCCAGCCATTCAAAGATCCATTCAATGTTATCTATTTTATTGGTTTTATTTTAGTTCTATTATTACCGACGCTACCTGCAAGTTTGACGTTATTACAGCAATTTGGGTTAATTTAAGCGGGTTTTCATTTAGAGTTGACATACTATAGGCCACTCCTAGAGTGGCTTTTGTATTTTAAAAGGGCGTTAAAGACGATGGTATTGAAGCGTGGACTGTTTTTACTGTTAGGGTTAACAGCACTTGCCTTAGGGGTGCTCGGCATTGTGCTCCCCCTGTTACCGACAGTGCCCTTTATTTTGCTTGCGGCATATTGTTTTGCCCGTTCGAGTGAACGCTTACATGGCTGGTTGATGGCTCACCCTTGGTTTGCCGATGCATTAACTCAATGGCAGGAGCAAGGGGCGATTCGCAAGGCACTTAAGCGCAAAGCGATGTGGGTGAGTGTGCTCAGTTTTGGCATCAGTATTATGGTGGTGCCGCTACTTTGGGTGAAAGGCTTATTGTTGGTGATGGCGCTATGCCTACTTTGCTATTTGAAGCGCGTTCCGGAAATTGACTAACGCTTGCCCAAACGAGCTTGGCTGATTCATTTCGGTTGTCAGTTAACCCAAGAGCGGCTGAGCGCAGAGGGGGATGGGTTGATCTAAGGCACAAATTACACACCAACAGCGCAGTTGTGCTCAGAGGTTGTTGCAACTCCCATTAAAGCGGCATAAGCTTTGGGAGATCCCTCATTTCGTCCACACTTGGTGTGGACGTTTTGTTTTTACCGCCAGCCTTGGCGAATTGATTAAGTAACCTATTAAGTAAATATGATGGCTATGAATACAGAAACCTTATCCTTGATAAAGCAAAGCATTAAAACCATTCCTAATTATCCTAAGGAAGGGATTCTCTTTCGCGATGTCACCAGTTTGCTTGAAGATGCAAAGGCCTACCGCGCGACGATTGATCTGTTAGTCGAGCAGTATCGCGGTAAAGGGTTTACTAAAATTGTTGGCACCGAAGCCCGCGGCTTTTTATTTGGTGCGCCATTAGCCTTAGAATTGGGTATTGGCTTTGTGCCCGTGCGTAAACCCGGTAAATTACCCCGTGCCACGATTAGCCAAAGCTATGAGCTGGAATATGGCCATGACAGTTTAGAAATTCACACCGATGCGATTGTGGCCAATGACAAGGTCCTCGTGGTCGATGATCTGCTGGCAACGGGCGGAACGATTGAAGCCACGGTTAAGCTGATCCGCCAGTTGGGTGGTGAAGTTAAGGATGCCGCGTTTGTGATTTCTTTACCGGATCTGGGTGGTGAAGCCCGTTTAACCGCGTTAGGGTTAGAATTGGTTAAACTTTGTGAGTTTGAAGGCGAATAAAGCTTCAGCCAAAGGCGCCTTGGGTTAGTTTGATGGCATGTCCGACTATGGCATGTTATCTTTCAACGTTCTCGGGGCGCTTGCTCCCATTTTTGTATTACACACTCTGGGGAGTTCCATGTCATATCAGGTGTTAGCCAGAAAATGGCGCCCTGCCACATTTGCACAAATGGTTGGTCAAAGTCATGTTTTACATGCTTTAACTAATGCGTTAAGTCAGCAGCGTTTACACCATGCTTATCTCTTTACGGGGACGCGCGGTGTGGGCAAAACCAGTTTGGCGCGACTCTTTGCCAAAGGCTTAAATTGTGAAAAAGGGGTCACCGCGACGCCCTGTGGCGTCTGTGGTAGTTGTGTTGAAATTGCTCAAGGCCGTTTTGTTGATCTGATTGAAGTCGACGCCGCCTCCCGCACTAAGGTCGATGACACCCGCGAATTATTGGATAACGTGCAATATCGCCCGACCCGAGGCCGTTTTAAGGTCTATCTCATCGATGAAGTGCACATGCTTTCTCGCAGCAGTTTTAATGCGCTGCTGAAAACGCTTGAAGAACCGCCAGAGCACGTTAAGTTTTTATTAGCGACGACAGATCCGCAAAAGCTACCCGTCACAGTGTTATCCCGTTGTCTGCAATTTAATTTAAAAAGCCTGACCCAGCAGGAAATTGCCACTCAGCTTGAGCATATTTTGACCGCAGAGCAATTCCCCTTTGAGCTCGAAGCCTTAAGTCTACTCGCCAAAGCGGCCAACGGCAGTATGCGGGATGCCTTAAGTTTGACCGACCAAGCGATTGCCTTTGGCGGCGGGACGGTCATGCTGACACAGGTGCAGACCATGCTCGGCAGTATCGACGCGCAGCATGTGCTGGCCTTACTTAAGGCATTGACCGATGCTGACATCAGCATACTCATGCAAACCTGTAGCCAAGTGCTGGCTTATGGCGCCGATGCTCAAGAAGTGCTGCGCAGTTTGCTGGAATTGCTGCATCAAATTACCTTAACGCAATTTGCCCCCGCGGCCGCACAGCAATCTTTATACAGTGCCCAAATTCAGGCCTTTGCAGCGCAGTTAGCCCCAGAGCAAGTGCAACTGTATTACCAAATTTTACTCACGGGCCGTAAAGACTTACCCCATGCACCGGATCCTAAGTCGGGGCTCGAAATGGCGTTACTGCGTGCCGTTGCCTTTGTGCCCGAGAAAAGCGTTAAACGCTGGCAGGTGGATGACGCGGCCAAGGTGGATTTGCCAGCGCCGCAGATGGGCACTGCGTCAGCCTTAACCGCGGTTGAAACGGCGCTTGAGCCACAACTTAGGGCACTGCCAGAGTCA
>NZ_JBOFMC010000142.1:0-4186 GCF_051658185.1 Shewanella sp.
CGCAGCTTTAATATTCGCCAGATTTGGTTGCATTCGTTGAAAAGTCAGGTAAAATCTTCCGGCTTTCTATCTGGGACTCTTCGCGAACACGGGGTTCCAGTTTTTATTTTTGCTTCAAGCAAATCATTAGAGGATTGAAAACGCATGGTTACCATTCGTTTAGCTCGTGGCGGCGCAAAAAAGCGTCCATTTTACAACATCGTTGTTGCTGACAGCCGTAACGCTCGTGACGGTCGTTTCATTGAGCGTGTTGGTTTCTTCAACCCATTGGCTCGTGGCCAAGAAGAAACTTTACGTTTAGACCTAGCTCGTGTTGAGCACTGGGTTGCTAACGGCGCTGCGACAACTGATCGCGTAGCAAAATTGATCAAAGACGCTCGTAAAGCAGCAGCTTAATAGCGTTAAGGTATAGATTGATGAGCAGTAACCAACAGCCAGTCGTACTGGGGAAATTAGGCTCCTGTCATGGCATTAAAGGTTGGCTGAAAATCACCGCCTATACCAATTCTGTTGAAGGTATCTTTGACTATTCGCCTTGGCTAATTAAAGAAAATGGCCAATGGCGCGAGGTAAAGGTCATTCAGTGGCGATACCAAGGCAAGGCTGTAGTCGCTGAGCTCGAAGGTGTTACTACGCGGGAACAAGCGCAAATGCTCACGAATTGTGAGATTGCCATCCTGCCGCAGCAGATGGAAGATTTGCCAGAGAATGAGTTCTACTGGCGTGACCTCATCGGTTGTGAAGTGATCAATACCGCAGGCTATAACATGGGGATTGTCGATCAGATCGTGGAAACAGGGTCGAACGACGTCTTACTGGTTAAAGCCAATGCCAAAGATAGCTTCGGCAAAGTGGAACGTATGCTCCCCTTTGTCCCAGGACAATTCATCATTAAGGTGGATATCCAAGGTAAACAGATTTTAGTGGATTGGGATCCTGACTTTTAAGTCGAGGTACAACATATGTGGTTAGGGGTCATTACCCTGTTCCCAGAAATGTTTCGTGCCGTAACAGACTTTGGGGTTACGGGTCGTGCCGTGAAAAACGGTCTGCTGGAGTTGCACACGTGGAATCCTCGCGATTTCACCCATGATAGACACAGTACGGTAGATGACAGGCCTTACGGCGGTGGTCCCGGTATGTTGATGATGGTGCAACCCTTGCGTGATGCTATCCATGCAGCGAAAGCTGCAGCGGGTGAGGGTGCGAAGGTGATTTACTTGTCACCTCAAGGACGCAAGCTGGATCAGCAAGGTGTCACTGAGTTGGCTAAATCATCCCGGTTGATTCTGGTGTGTGGTCGCTACGAAGGTATCGATGAACGCATTATTCAAACGGAAGTGGACGAAGAGTGGTCGGTTGGGGATTACGTGCTTTCGGGCGGCGAATTACCAGCAATGACGCTCATAGATTCAGTATCAAGATTGGTGCCTGGCGTGCTAGGAAAACAAGCTTCGGCGGAGCAAGATTCTTTCTCCGACGGGTTACTGGATTGTCCTCATTACACGCGTCCTGAAAGCCTAGATGGCCTTGACGTACCAGCGGTGCTGCTAAGTGGCAACCACGAACAAATTAGACTCTGGCGTTTACAGCAAAGCCTTGGTAGGACTTTTCTTAGACGGCCAGAATTATTTGAAAATCTAGCTCTGACTGACGAACAAACGACTCTTTTAGCGCAGTTCGTTAAAGCAATGGACAAGCATGCTTAGTCGTAGCTCAGTTAATTCTAGAACGGAGTAAGTTATGAACAACATCATTAAAATGCTCAACGATGAGCAAATGAAACAAGACGTACCTGCGTTTGGTGCTGGTGATACAGTAGTCGTTCAGGTTCGTGTTAAAGAAGGTGATAAAGAGCGTTTACAGGCTTTCGAAGGCGTTGTAATTGCTAAACGTAACCGTGGCCTGCACTCTGCATTCACAGTACGTAAAATCTCTAATGGTGAAGGTGTTGAGCGTGCTTTCCAAACGCACAGCCCGCTGATCGCTAGCATTGAAGTTAAGCGTCGTGGCCGCGTTCGTCGCGCCAAACTGTACTACTTACGTGATCGTTCAGGTAAATCTGCACGTATCCGTGAGAAGCTGGCAACTAAGTAATAGTTCCTGCTACAGAAAACAAGACGTAGTGTTCGCACAGAAAACCGCCCTCGTGGCGGTTTTTTGTTGCCTAAATTTACACATTCAGCCAGTCACTTTGCATTTAACCCTAATGGCGACTATCGGGAAATTGGTCCTTGATCTTCTGGCAATTAATAGGCATAGTCATTGCTCGCTGTAATGGTGTATTGTTACGGCGCTACAATGGCCTTGGGCCATTTATCTTCCCTCATAGCGGGTTGTATTTCAGGCTTTTTGAGAAGCGAATCGTTGACTTCAGTTTTAGGTGGTGAGTATGCAGCAGGATACAATCAATAACGTTCATATCAGTTCAGAGAAGGTGCTTATAACCCCAGAGGAGCTCAAAGCCGCTCTGCCACTTTCTGCGCACGCGTATCGTTATATCCTTAATGCACGCCAAACCGTGGCTGATATCGTCCATAAACGGGATAAGCGGGTGTTAATCATTACCGGACCTTGCTCTATCCACGATATTGATGCCGCCAAGGAATACGCCTTAAAACTCAAAAAATTACACGATGAACTCCGTGATGAGTTTTACATCTTGATGCGGGTGTACTTTGAGAAACCCCGCACCACGGTGGGGTGGAAGGGCATGATTAACGATCCGGATATGGATGGCTCTTTTGATGTGGAAAAGGGCTTAAAGCTGGCCCGTGAACTGATGATTTGGCTTGCTGAGCTTGAGTTACCGGTCGCGACCGAAGCGCTTGATCCTATCAGTCCGCAATACATTTCGGAGTTAGTGACTTGGTCGGCCATTGGTGCTCGCACCACGGAATCGCAAACCCACAGGGAAATGGCGTCGGGCTTATCTATGCCTGTCGGTTTTAAAAATGGCACCGATGGTAAGCTTGATGTCGCCATTAATGCCCTCAAATCGGCGGCTAGTAGTCACCGATTTATGGGGATCAACCAACAGGGCCAAGTGGCGCTCTTGCAAACTGCGGGCAACCCCGATGGCCATGTGATTTTACGCGGCGGTGTAACACCTAACTACGATGCCGCTAGCGTGGCTGAATGTGAAGCGCAGCTTCATAAGGCAAAACTGAATGCTCGCCTGATTATCGATTGTAGTCATGGGAATTCCTCTAAGGATTACACAAGGCAAGTGCCTGTGTGTGAAGATGTTTTTGCGCAGATCTACCATGGCAATCAGTCCATTATTGGCGTGATGTTAGAGAGCCATTTAAACGAAGGTAACCAAAGTTGTGATAAACCCTTACGCGAACTGGCCTACGGGGTGTCGGTAACGGATTCCTGTATTAATTGGGAAAAAACCGAAAGCATTTTACGCGCGGGCGCATCAACGTTATCTTCGGTGTTACCGACGCGTTTCGATATGCCTAAAGTGGCCAATGCTTAGGAGTCAATCTTAAGCGCCTGATGGTTAAACACCTTACTTTAGGTGTGCAGTGGACAGATAACATGAATGAAAAAACGACAACCGAATTAGAACATCTTCGCGGCCTCATCGACGGCGTTGATCAGCAATTGCTGCATTTACTGCGTAAACGCTTAGATTTAGTCGCCCAAGTGGGCACGGTAAAGCACGGCGCTGGATTACCCATTTATGCACCGCAGCGTGAAGCCGCGATGTTGGCCAAACGTCGCGAAGAAGCTCAAGCCATGGGGATTGCCCCGCAACTGATAGAAGATATTTTGCGCCGCCTAATGCGTGAATCTTATCTTAATGAAAAGGATGTTGGGTTTAAGCAAGTTAAGAAAGACTTAGGTTCGGTCGTGATTGTGGGGGGCAAAGGCCAGCTCGGCGGACTATTTCAACAAATGCTGACACTGTCGGGTTATCAAGTGAAACTGCTCGATAAAGATGATTGGCAGCATGCGGAAGCCTTATTTGCCGATGCCGGATTGGTATTAGTGACTGTGCCGATTGCCATTACCTGCGACCTTATCCGTGAGCAGCTCACCCAATTACCACAGGATTGTATTTTAGCCGATTTAACCTCCATCAAGACGGAGCCTTTGAAGGCGATGTTAGCTGCTCACTCGGGGCCGGTGGTGGGCTTTCATCCGATGTTTGGACCCGATGTCGGGAGTTTAGCTA
>NZ_JBOFMC010000143.1:0-26262 GCF_051658185.1 Shewanella sp.
AGTCGCTGGACTACTGATCACTATGATCGCCGCGCCTACTGGCTGGATATGGCTTTTAGGCGGTTTTGTCTTGTTTCGCTTTTTTGACATCATTAAGCCTTGGCCGATTCGTTGGCTTGATGCCAAGGTCGCAGGCGGTTTTGGCATTATGATTGACGATGTGTTGGCGGGGATATTTGCACTGCTCTGTTTGCAGGGACTCGCTTGGGGCTTAGCTTAGGCGCTGGATATGCCGCTGGATATGCCGCCGCTATGCTTACCTTATCCACTTTAGGTGAGTGAGGTCAGTTGATGCGTCTTGGCGCTAGCGTCATGCGCTCAGGGTTTTAAGCGCGGTGATTTCATTCGTGCTTTTGATTCAGATTATTCTCTTGCTGCTCATAGGCCTCGTTTTAGACCTATGAGCTGTCAATTTCGCCGTGTCAGTTATTGTAGTAACTCCCGTGCATTGGCCAGCGTGTTGTTGGTAATCGTATCGCCACCTAACAAGCGGGCCAACTCTTGAATGCGCTGCTCGCGATCTAAGGCTGTCATCGTGGTTTCAGTGCTGCCGGCTTTATTAAATTTATTCACAAATAGGTGTTGATGTCCATTGCCCGCCACTTGTGGTAAATGGGTAACACAGAGCACTTGGGTCGACTCTCCTAAACTGCGCAACATTCGGCCGACAACCGCTGCCGTTGGCCCTGAAATCCCCACATCGACCTCATCGAAAATCAGAGTCGGCGTTGCCACTTTTTTCGCGGTAATCACTTGTATACCAAGACCTATGCGGGATAGCTCACCACCGGATGCAACTTTAGCCAGCGGCTGTAATGGTTGTCCTGGATTAGTCGTGACCAAAAATTCGATATGATCGCTCCCATTTGGTGAGAGAAGATCGGGGTTAAAGTTAACCTCAATCGTAAATTTGCCTTTTGGCATATTGAGTTCGTGGATTGACTGGGTCACCTGTTTGTCGAGCTCTTTTGCATAGCGCGAGCGACTTTGGCTGAGTTTTTGAGCGTTGGCAAGGTAGGCGATTTTACTGGCCTCCAGTTGCTGTTGAATGTCTTCTAATTTGCTTTCATCCCCGTCAAGGCTCGCCAGTTCAGCGGTTAAAGCCTGATGGTGCTCAGCCAGTTTATTGGGGCTCACATGGTGTTTGCGCGCCAGTTGCATCGCTTTAGACAGCCGCTCTTCTAAATAGCTAAAGTGGGCAGGATCGAGTTCTAAGTTGCTGAGGTAATGCTGTAATTCACTACTACTTTCCTGCACTTGGATTAGGGCGTCATTGAGCATAGTGCAGACATTGCTTAAGGCAGGATCAACGCTCTGTAAATTGTCGGCAAGGGATACGGCTTTGTTTAGCCAGGAGGCGATATTACTGTCTTCGTCATCGGTGAGTAATAACAGGCTTGCTTGGCAGTTGTCGACCAGTTCGGTGCTGTTGGCTAATCGTTTATGTTCCTGTTCAATTTCTTCAAATTCATTGATTTTTAGGCCAAATTCATCAAGCTCTTCCACTTGGTATTGGACTAACTGTTTACGGGCAATACGTTCTTGTTGTGAGGTGATGAGTTGTTGTAACTCGGCTTCAATGTGTTTGCAGCGTTGATAGCTGGCCGAGACGCTCTCAAGCAATAACCTATGGTTGGCATAACTATCAAGCAGGCTCAGTTGATGCTCGCTCTTTAACATGGCGTGGTGGGCATGTTGACCATGAATACCGACTAAGAGTTGTCCCAATAATTTAAGTTGGACTAAGGGAACGGGGTTGCCATTGATGTAGGCGCGTGAACGGCCATCGTGGCTAATCGTGCGCCGCAGGATGCACTCATCATCTAGATCAAGATCATTATCCTCTAACCAGCGTTTGGCTAACGGAATATCGGTGAGGGAGAAACGAGCGCTAACCTCGGTTTTGTTTGCGCCGGGGCGAATGCTGCTGGCATCGGCTCGATTGCCAAGGCACAGTCCGAGTGCATCAATAGCAATGGATTTCCCCGCCCCTGTTTCGCCAGTAATACTGGTCATGCCGGGGCGGAAGTCGAGCTCAAGAAAACGGACTATCGCGAAATTGTTGATGCTGAGTTGGCAAAGCATAATGAATTCCTGTCGAAAACTCACCAAAACACTGTATTGATAAACAGTATATACTGATTTTTTATACAGTAAAGTGGCCTTGGGCGAATTTCCAGCGATTTAGTGTAGTGTATTTTTAAAGTTATGATTGTGTATAAGTTTTTACAAGCCCCTCCAGGATTGGCAGGCTAAAAAAGGTCACGAGAGTGCCAAATAGGATACCTTGGGCGCTGGTGCTGGCCTGGGTGTGGTAGCGTTGGGCGAGTAAATACACGCTAGCCGCCGTGGGTAAAGCACTGAGGATCACCCCCATCACCAGATAGTCAGCGCTAACCCCAAAGGATCGCAGCATGAGGTAGGCCAGGGCGGGTTGTATTACCAGTTTGCACAGATTGATCAGGCTCAATTCGGCAAGATGGGCAGCATTAAACAGCGGATTATCTTTTTGATAGCGCATGGCCTTGGCTAGCACCATGCCAATGGCGAATAGGGCGCAGGGGCTTGAGGTATTACCAATTTGCTGGATCATCATCGTAAGGCCAGAAGGCAGGTTAATGCTGAGCGCCGAGACGCCAACACCAATAAGGCTGCCGATCACTATGGGGGTTTTCACGACGGCCAAGAACATAATGATGGCCGCATGCTGCTGGCGCTGGGTGTTAGTGTAGAGCTCTAACGAGACTAAGGTAACGGCAAACATTAAAACCGATAATAAGCTAGCGATGGCTGCGGCCACGAGGGCGCTTTGTTGGCCGGGAAAGAGGATGGTCAGTAAAGGGATCCCGATAAATGCAGTATTACCAAAGGTGGCATTGAGGGCCCGCATCGCCGCCGCGGCGGGTTGTTTTGGCTGAGTTAGCAGAGAAACCCCAAGGCTGAGCAAATAAATGGTGACTATGGTGACACTGTAGCCGGCAATAAATCGCCACTGCAGAATTTCATCAATCGGTTGCTGCGCGAGGGCGATAAACAAAATCGCGGGGAAGGCGATATAGTACACATACTGATTGAGCACTTGATCGGTCTCGATGGGAAGCAGTCGCAACTTTTGTATGAGTGTACCTAACAGCATGATCCCGAAGACGGCAAACAGCGGGGTTAATATGGTCATGACCCTCACTCTTCCTTGTTGATTTAACATTATTCGCCTAAGCCAACGGGGCTTAACTGGCGCCATAGTAGCAAAATAACATAGCCTCAAAGGCGTAAGCTATTGCGCTATGGTCGTATAAGTGAATAATTCCATGTTTTAAACACAATGACTTAGCCTTAGCCTTAGCCTTAGCCTTAGCGCGAACGCCGCTAGGCGTATCGCAACATTTGGAGTCAACATGAGTGATGATGTCGGCGGTGAATTGCAACTTATTTACCTGTTTGTACACCTAGTGAATGCCGGGAGTTTTTCTCGGGCGGCGCAGGACTTAGATATGCCTATCGCTACGGTGAGTCGTAAACTGGCTAAACTGGAAGATAAACTCAATAAACAGCTATTTATGCGCAGTACTCGCAAGTTGCGGCTGACGGAGGAGGGCTTAGCGTTATTTCAGCGTTACCAAAGTGTCATCGCCCAATTTGATGAGTTAACCGGTGTTGGCAGCGATAAACCCGAAGGAACCCTGCGCATCGCTGCGCCTATCTCGATTATTTCGATTTTATTTATTCGTGCCTTGAACGAATTTGGCAGGCTTTATCCCGACATTCACTTGCATATCTCCCAAAGTAATGAGTTAGTGGATTTGATTGACAAGGGCATCGATGTGGCAATTGTTGGCGGAGCGCAGCCGGATTCTTCATGGGTGTCGAGCACACTAGGGGAACTCGATTATTGTTTATTTGCCACGCCAGAATATTTGGCCAAGGCCCCCCCTTTAACCCATCCACAGGAGCTTGAGCAGCATCAGCTCATCAAAGTATGGCCGTTATTTAATTGGCAGTTAAAGCATCCTAATGGTGAATCTTTTTACTTTAATGGCCCGACTAAGTTGACCTTGACCGATTTACACGGCGCGATTCAAGCTGCTTTAGATCACGGCGGAATTTTGTATGGGCCTGAATTATTTGTAAAACAACATATTAAAGATGGACGTTTACAGGTATTGCTGCCTCAATGGCAGGGGGAGCAAAGACGGATTTCAATTTTGTATCATCAGCGCAGTCAGCAGCCGCAAAAAGTCAGAGTCTTTATTGAATTTATGCAATCAAAGGCAGCCGAATTATTCTCGATGCAATAGCAAGTCGGAAATAGGCGTGATGCGCGCCAATAGTGCTACGGTAACACCGCTGCGAGTGATAATCATAGGATTAACAATGCATTAGCCTTGTTTTAAGGTTTGAATCTAGATTGCAGAGGGGCAGGTTTGTGCCCCATCCGCCCAACAGACTTACGCCATACTGATACCGATATTCGACACGCCCGCTTCGATAATCTCTTTACGTAAGCCTTTGACCAGCTCAGGAGTAATCTGGGGAGCTTCTTCAATGATTTCGAGTAATGCGTTTTGAATGGCTTTTTCTTCCACCATGACTTCATGGGCAAAAATAAAATCATCCAACGCTTCATCGACTAACGCCACATCACTGATGGCTTCGATATAGTTTGCGACGGTACTAGAGGATAATTTACTGATATTGGTGATATCTTCTTCAATGCCGTCTTGGATTGCGTTCAACAAGGTACTGAGGGCGACGACGGCATCCATGGCCGGAAAAACACCATAGGCGGTAAAATTGGCGGGATCTGGAGTGTTATCTTCGAGGCGCTGCAGATGAATATCGATATTAAATTTCAGTTTTTTATCGTATTGGGACTGCCATAACAGTTCTAATACTGTGCTCAGTACCTTGGGATCACCAAATTCACATACCTCGGAAAACAGTTGGTAGTTGGGCAGCATGCGTTGACAAAGTGCAATGGCAAAGAGTTGTTTATGTGGTAATTCTAACGCCTTTAGGCGCTTAAAGAAGCCCGTTTTTTTGGTCATCGATTATTTCCGCTGATAGCTGTGATAGCACTTGTTTTACCGCTGATTCTACCTTAGTTAACTCATCAAGTAACTCTAGTATTTCGGGTTCGAGATCTGCCACACGGCTTTGGCGCTTCAAGGCGGTTTCAATCTCTTGGCATAATCGTTGGGTGGTCGGTACGCCGCAGTAGCAACTGGCACCATGTAATTTGTGGATAGTGCTGAGCAGGGTTTGTGGATCATGTTGGTTGAGTGATTGTTGAATGCTCTCAACGGTTTGCGGCAGGGAGTCCAGTAACATTCTCAGCATCTCTAGGGCAAGATCAGACTTATGGTTCGCTTGGGTTAAGCATAACTCCCAATTTAGGGTGTGCAGATCAAAATGCGTAAATTTGGGCCGGGCAATCCAGCGGTTGATCACCATTTTAAGCGCGGCTTCATCAATGGGTTTAGGCAAGTAGCCTTCCATGCCGCTGCCAAAAATAAGCTCACGTTCTTCGGCAATCGCATGGGCGGTCACCGCAATAATCGGTGTATTGCGGTTTAAGGAGTCTTGGCGAATTTGCTTTGTAGCGCTGATCCCATCGGTGCCAGGCATTTGAATATCCATAAAAATGAGATCAAATGTGCGGATTTTGGCTTGTTTAACGGCTTCCTCACCGCTATTAACTGAAACGACCGTCGTGACTAATTCGTTTAGCAGAGTGTCTATCAGTTTTAGATTGGCAAAATTATCGTCCACCGCCAGTACGGTCAACGGTTGGCGAGCGGCAGGGGCGACAATCGCTTGCGGCACCGGCATATCGAGCTCTTTGGGCGGATAGAGCAGGTTGCGGGCTAATTGGTGTTCAATCACGGGCAATGAAATCACGGCATCGGCATTGGGACGAATCATCTGGTTGAGCATTTCTGGCCCTTGGCAATCGTATAAGGCGATTAAACAGGCGGTGTGGGATTTGGCTAAGCTCATGGTGTTTACGAGCTGTTTGACATCCTTAAAGCCATGGCAACTCAATAGGATGTAATCGAATGGGGCTTCAACATTCGCGAGGGTGGTCAAGAGGCTGGCGACGTGTTGATGATGGGTCACTTTCGTATGCCATTGATGTAATTGCCGGCTTAATACCGCATGGGACAGTACCCGTGGCTCATAGAGTAGCACAGTTTTATCTTTAAGTTTTTCAATGGGTAATGAGTCGCCAATTTGGAATTGCCCCAGACTTAACGGCAGGGTAAACCAGAAATTAGAGCCCTGATCCACATTGGAGGTAAAACTAATTTGCCCGCCCATTTGATTGACTAAACGTTTGGTGATGACCAACCCAAGCCCTGTGCCACCAAAGCGGCGCGAAATGGAGGAGTCTGCTTGGCCAAAGGCTTGAAATAAATAGTCTTGTTGGCTTTCAGTAATCCCAATACCCGTGTCAATCACATCACACCGCAGGACCACCTGTTCAGCGGTTTGGCTCTCAAGTTCGAGCTTGACCTGCACGCTGCCATGATCGGTAAACTTGATCGCATTGCCAACTAAATTGTTGATAATTTGGCAGACACGCATGGCATCACCATTGATGTTATCGGGCACATCGGCGGCAATATCGATGACCAATTCGAGCCCTTTTTCATGGGCACTGCCTGAAATCAAGGTGATTGCATCGCCGATGGTTTCGCGTAATCCAAAGGGCATTTTTTCTAACACCATTTTGCCCGCTTCAAGTTTGGAAAAATCGAGGATATCGTTAATGATCGCCAGCAAATTGGTGGCACTGCGCTCGATAGTGTTGATGTAATCCACTTGGCTGGCATGCAAGGGGGTTTTGATCAATTGCCGGGCAAAGCCGATGACCCCATTTAATGGGGTGCGCAGCTCGTGGGACATATTGGCTAAAAACTCCGATTTAATTCGGCTGGCCTCAAGGGCGCGTTTTTTGGCTAAGTCTAATTCAACGTTTTGAATTTCAATTTGTTCTAAGGTTTCTCGTAGATCGGAGGTGGCCTGATCGATATTTTGTTGCATTTCATTGTGGTATTCCGATAACGAGCCTGCCATGGCATTAATGCCGCGTTTGAGTAAATCGAGCTCCCCAATGAGATCTTCTTCTAAACGGGCGTCTAATTTGCCTTCACGGATTTTGGCCACCACTCGCACCATTTCAGTAATGGGATGAGTGACGTGTTTAACTAAGCGGAAGGTAAACAGCAGGTTTAATTGCACCCCAAGTAGTACGATAAAAAAGGCGGCAATGGCGGCACGATGCTGCTCAAGCAAGGCCCGCTCTTTATTGATAATAATAGAAATATAGCCTATGGATTCCTGGCTTTGGGTGGCATTGTCGGCATGGTTTGACGATGGCGTTGTTGCAAAAATGGGGCTGCGCAGGATGAGGCTATCGTCGATATGTTCAATTTCGGTTTTTTGTAAGTTATGCAGCAACTCTTTATACCGCATGATCTCAAAATCTTTGTGATAGTGAGAGGTGACAAAGAGTTGGTTGTTGGCATCGAACACGGCGATGGATTTGACTAAGGTGGATTGGTTAAGCTGCGCCGCCGCGAGTAAGCGCTTGGTGGCTTCGCGATCGTGATTAAGCAAATTGGCTTCACTGGCGATGGCCAGCGGCTCGATAATATTGCCTCCTTGGGCAATCAGTGTATCTTCGAGCTCATAAAAGCGATTTATGGTAAAGTAGGCCCCCAGAAGAATACCGACCAAAATGGTCGGTGCGAGCGCCAGCACCAGAACCCAAGAGCGAAGGCTGTATTTGGACATATTGTTAACAGGGTTCATAGCGGCGCGATTTATTCCTCAGACCGAAGAGACAAGTGTGACAAGACTGCCAGAAAAAGGCCGGTCTTGACCAGTTTTTTATTGATACAGAGGCCGAAATGGCGCAATTTTTTAAAGCAAAACCAAATAGTTCCAAACAGTTATCGGCTAAGTTATCCCTTAAGGTGGATCAGCTCGATCACTTAGGCGCTGGCATTGCACAACATCAGGGCAAGGTGGTCTTTATTGCCGGGGCGCTGCCGAATGAAAGCGTGCAAGTGCAGCTGACGGAGCAAAAGAAAAATTATGCCCGCGCGAAGCTGCTTAAGGTTGAGTGCGCAAGCCCTGCACGCGTAGCGCCTATCTGCCCTCATTATCATACCTGCGGCGGCTGCGACCTACAGCATATGACATTATCGGCTCAACGAGAGCACAAGGCGGCTGCGCTGGTGAATATTATGGCTAAATTGGCCGGCACCGGTGACGGCGCCTTCCTCGCCCCAACCTTAGAGGGCGAGGGGTGGCATTACCGTCGCCGCGCTCGGCTTGCAACGCTATTTGATAAAAATACCAAACACCTAAGCTTAGGTTTTCGCGCGGCTAGCCGTTCAGATGTGGTGCCTATTAGCCAATGTCCGGTGCTCGCACAGCCTTTGTCAGCGTTAATCGTGCCCTTTGCTAAGGTGCTAAATCAATTGTCGGCCAAGGCGAGTGTAGGTCATCTTGAATTGATTGCTGCCGATAATGGCCATTTTGCGGTGCTGCGGATAACTAAGCCATTAAATGCCAAAGATCAGGCAACGCTGAGCGATTTTGCCGAGCGGCACCAAGTGCAGATGCTGCTGCAGGATAACGACGGACAATTGCAGCGCCTTCATGGCGAGCTCGCCTTACCTGAGTATCAACTGTGCGCGGCTGGCGATGACGCCAACGCGGTGACGTTATCGTTTACCCCGGGCAATTTTGTGCAGGTCAATGGGCAAATTAATCAGGCCATGGTTAATCAGGCGCTCGATTGGTTGGCCCCCAAACCGGGGGAGCGGATCTTGGACTTGTTCTGCGGCATGGGTAATTTTAGTGTGCCCTTGGCCAAAAGCGGGGCCGAGGTCATCGGCGTCGAAGGGGTTGCCGAGATGGTGATTCAGGCTCGCGTCAATGCTCAGCAAAATCAGTTGGATAATTTAACGTTTTATCACGCGGATCTCAGTGCCGATTTATCCCTTGAGCCTTGGCTTGGCAAAATTGATAAGTTACTCCTCGATCCTGCCCGTGCTGGCGCGTTTGAAAGTTTGCAGTGGCTGAAAAAGATGAAGCCCCGCCAAGTGGTGTATGTGTCTTGTAATCCTGCCAGTTTAGCCCGAGATAGCGCCGTGTTATTGGAGCGGGGTTACCAACTAAAACAATTGGGGCTTATTGATATGTTCCCCCAAACGCACCATATCGAAGCGATGGCACTGTTTGAATTAACCCAGTAGAGCACCGTTAACGCATTGCAATATCTTAAAAAATGTCATTATTTAGACGGTTGCGTTTGACAAGTTCACCCCAATGCTGAAGATAGGAAGGCTTAAGGGGTGTCAATGTTCTCCTGTGCACGAATAAGGAAATAAATGAGATGGTCTCTGTTCGCGAAGCGCACTTTAATGATCCCGATTTTCAGTTAGAAGAGTGGGTCGCTCGTTATGTTAGTCATGCCGATGATGCGTTACGGTTGCTCACGCTTATTCGTCAAGTGGATGCCTTGGCCGCGAAGAGCCCCGCCGCGAAAAGAGAACTGTTGGAGCGAGCCCGTGAGATGGTGGAAATTCTGGCGCCGCTCAATATGGATATCGACACCCTGCTGGCCGCCATTTTGTTTGTGGTGTTTGATGCCGGGCTGTTAACGGAAGAGGCCATCAAAGATAAGTTTGGTGCGCCGCTGGCGCGTTTAGTGGCCAGCGTGGTGACCATGAATGCCATTGGCGCCTTGAAAATCAATCCCAACTCCCGCTCCAGCGAACCGCAAATCGATAATATCCGCCGCATGTTGCTGGCCATGGTCGAAGATGTGCGCGCGGTGGTGATTAAATTGGCCGAGCGCGTGTGTTTGCTGCGCGCCGTGAAAAATGCCGATGAAGAAACCCGGGTGTTACTCGCCCGGGAAATCGCCGATATCTACGCGCCGCTCGCCAACCGTTTAGGGATTGGTCAATTGAAGTGGGAGCTTGAGGATATTTCGTTTCGTTATCTGCACCCCGATACCTACAAAGAAATTGCCAAGCAGCTTGATGGAAAGCGGCTCGATCGCGAAATTTTTATCGAAAAATTTGTCAGTCAATTGCAGCAAAAACTCGATGAGGAGCATATCCGCGCCAAGGTGTATGGCCGCCCAAAACACATTTACAGTATTTGGCGCAAGATGAAAGGCAAACACCTTAAATTTGATGAGTTGTTTGATGTGCGCGCCGTGCGTATCGTCACTGAGCGTTTGCAGGATTGCTATGGTGCTTTAGGCGTGGTGCATACTCTTTGGCACCATATTCCGCGCGAGTTTGACGATTATGTCGCTAACCCTAAACCTAACGGTTATCAATCTATCCACACTGTTGTCGTCGGGCCAGAGGGTAAAACTGTTGAAATTCAAATTCGTACCCAAGATATGCATGAGGATGCTGAGCTAGGGGTGGCGGCGCATTGGAAATATAAAGAGGGTAACCACAGCGGCAAGCAAAGCGGCTATGAAGAGAAAATTAATTGGCTGCGTAAAATTTTACAGTGGCAAGAAGATGTGGTTGAAAGCGGCAACTTGGTTGAAGAAGTGCGCAGCCAAGTGTTTGAAGACCGAGTGTATGTATTCACCCCCAGCGGTGAGGTCGTCGACTTACCGCTCGGCTCCACCGTGCTCGATTTTGCTTATTATATTCATTCTCAGGTTGGGCATAAGTGTATTGGCGCGAAGGTTGATGGCCGCATTGTGCCCTTTACCTATCAGGTTGAAACGGGCGAGCGCATTGAGATCATCACCTCAAAACAGCCCAATCCTAAGCGCGATTGGCTTAATCCAAACCTAGGTTACATTCGTACCGCCCGGGCGCGCTCGAAAATTCAACATTGGTTTAAGCAGCAGGATCGCGACAAAAATATTGCGGCTGGCAAGGAGATGCTTGAATCTGAGCTGGCGCGGGTCAGCCTTAAAATTAAAGATGCCGCCATCGCCGTAGAGCGTTTTAATATGGCGAGTATGGATGATTTGCTCGCCGCGATTGGCGGCGGTGATGTGCGTTTGCATCAAGTGGTCAACCATATTCAAAGTCGTCTGCGTCTCGATGAAGTGTCGGAGGCGGACGCCGTCGAAGAGTTGGTTAAAAAAGGCCAACATAAACCGGCCAGCAGTGGCCGCGGTCAAGTAGAGGTCAACGGGGTTGGCAACCTGCTTAACCATATCGCCCGTTGCTGCCAACCGGTGCCGGGGGATGAAATCCTCGGGTTTATCACTAAGGGGCGCGGCATTTCGGTGCACCGCGCCGATTGTGAGCAGGTAAAAGAGTTGATGCGCGTTCACCCTGAGCGGGGTGTCGATGTGGTTTGGGGTGAAAATTACTCCGGCGGTTACCGGATGCGCCTGCGTGTCTTGGCCCACGATCGCAGCGGTTTACTGCGAGATTTAACCTCAGTGTTGGCGGCGGAGAAATCCAATGTGCTCGCCATGAGTTCCTCCTCGGATATTAAAAACCAAACGGCGGCCATTGAGTTGGAATTGGAGCTGTATAACCTCGATGGGTTATCGCGGGTATTATCTAAGCTCTCCCAGGTCGATAGTGTGATTGAGGCTAGGCGGCTATAGCGTTTAAGTGGCTGGCTATCGCGTTTAGTGGTTTGAGTGTTTTAAGCTAACCAATGACTTTTGGGTCACTTAGACTCAGCACTTGCGTGAGTCTAAGGTTAACGCGAGCGCGGCGGCTGTACTTTACGCTGGCCGCAATGGCATTGCGGCTTATCGAGGGGGCCTGAGCGTTCGGCAGGTTTACCGCTGCAGTTTTTACTCGATGAGTGCCGGCGCCTCGGCATCATCCGGTATCCTTTGGGCGAGGACTTTATCGACCCGTTTGCCGTCCATATCCATAATTTCGAGACGCCAGTCGGCAAGCTGCACTACGTCAGTGGTTTGCGGGATTTTCCCGAGTTCGTACATCAACAATCCATTGAGGGTTTGATAATGGCCGTCATCTTCGGCGGGCAGTTGCTTGATCCCAAGGGTGTCTTTGAGGTCAAAAATCGGCAGCAGGCCATCGAGCAGTAAAGAGCCATCTTGCCTTTTGACCACCATTTGGTTGTTCACATCCTCTTGAAAAAACTCACCCGTTAAGGCATCCATCATATCTTGCAGTGTCACTAAGCCTTTTAAATCACCATATTCATCAACGACAAACACCATCTGTGAACCCGTGGTGCGAAAATGCTCAAGCAGCTCCATCCCCGACAAACTATTGGGGACAAAGTTACCATTTTTGACCAAATCCACCAGTGCTAAAGGCTGCCCGGCGATAGATTGAGATAGCAGTTGTTTGGCGGAAATAATCCCCACCATATCGTCGATATTGTTACGGCACACCGGGAAGCGCGAGTGGGGCGATTGCATGACCGTTTGGAGGTTAACCTCAAGGGGTTGGTTCAGATCGAGAAAGACGATGTCCGAACGTGGCACCATCAAGGATGAAATCGTGCGCTCATCTAAGCGAAACACATTTTTTACCATGGCATGTTCGTTGTGCTCAATCACTCCTGCCGACGAGCCTTCCTGCAACATCGCCTGAATATCCTCCTGAGTCACATTGTCGTGCAGCCGATGGGAAAACCCCATTAGCCGCATCAATGTGTGGGTCGAGCCTGATAGCATCCATACAAAGGGTTTTGTTGCGACCGCAAGTAACAACATGGGCTTGGCCATGATACAGGCGATGCTTTCAGCGCTGACTTGGCCAATGCGTTTGGGCACTAACTCGCCCACCACAATGGAGACATAAGTGACAATAATCACCACCAATACGGTTGAAAATATATTAGTTAAATCAGGGCTTAAGCCAAAGGTTTGTAACCAAATGGATAAAGGTTCGGCAAGAATGGATTCACCAAATATGCCGTTTAAAATCCCAATTGAGGTTATCCCAATTTGTACCGTGGATAAAAATTGGGTGGGATCCTCAGCCAGTTTTAGCGCCGCCTTAGCCGTACTACTCCCTCCATGGGCGAGGGCGGTTAGCCGAGATTTACGCGCGGTGACAATGGCAATTTCAGACATCGCAAATAAACCATTTAACACAATCAAACCAACAAGAATAAAAATTTCCATAGCTTTGGGCCTAACGCTCCGCTTTAAAATGCATGAGTAAAACCAATTAATCGACAGTGGCGACTAGTTAAGCGGATTACCCGCAACGTAACCGGTTTGGGGTGACTCATTGCATCGTTTTCTTAAAATGCAACGCAATAGAAAGAGTTATCGCAAGATAACCCGGCAACGACAGCCTAGGTCTACATGAGCGAAGGGCAAACGCTATTTGGCCTAGCGACCAGTATTGCCAACGCTTGCGTAAATGGGGAATGAGCGCCAGAAGTGATTGCCGCGAAAGTCGCATTAGCTCATTGAGATTAAGCAAAAAACAACATGTTTTGATGATGTTAGCAACCACAAATGTGATTGCATGGCGTCGGAGAGGGTCCATAATCCTAGATAAAAAAGTGAAGATAATGGGTATATTAAACAACAAACGGCAGTTGTAAAGCATTGTGCGGCACTTGGTTGCGATCCTGTGGCATACTGTTGGTATTCTGTTCCGATTGATGGGTGCATAGCGGGTTAGAAAGGCTTGACAGAGCGTGAATCGTGAGGATTTTAAGGGGGATAATGCTTGGCTGGAGGTTTTAGCTTTACTACAAAAATATGTGGCGGCCCTGTTTTCCTCGCGAACTTTAAAAGGCATTCAGCTCGTCATCTGGGCATAAGCTCTTCACCAAAATGTTATCTCAACCCTCTCAATAGCACTTTGAGCTTAGCTACTTTATCATAAGCGTTTTATTGCCCTTATTATTGCCTTAGTTGTGACACGACTTTGCATGAGTGTATTTCTGTTGATTCACTCTGTGTCTTGGCCTGTGTCGACTCTTTTGAAAGGATATCAGCATGACTTCCCATACTAGGTCTTCCTCTTCTATTTCTGAGCTCTCTGCAAAAGAACTGTCAGCAAAAGAACTGTCAGCAAAAGAACTGTCTGTAACCGATGTTGCGCCGCTGCTGAAGATTATGGAAAAACTGCGCGATCCGCAAACAGGCTGTCCTTGGGATAAGGCGCAGACCTTTCACACCATAGTGCCATTTACCCTCGAAGAGGCTTATGAGGTGGCCGATACCATAGAGCGTTTGGCCTTAGACGAATTGCCCGATGAGTTGGGGGATTTATTATTCCAAGTGGTGTTTTATTGCCAACTAGGCAAAGAGCAGGGCAGGTTTGATTTCAGCACTGTCGTGAATAAAATCATCGACAAGCTCACCCGTCGCCATCCCCATGTGTTTGGTGACGCCATATTTGAGGCCGATGCCAGCAGTCAGCAAATGAAGGCCAATTGGGAAGCGATTAAAGCCAACGAGCGTCAACAAAAGGCATTGGCGGCAGGGGGTGCTTCACCAAGTCCAGTTTCTGTGCTGGATGATATTGCGCGCGCACAGCCTGCGTTATCGCGTTCGATCAAAATTCAGCAACGGGTCGCGCGAGTCGGGTTTGATTGGCCAGAGCTTGAACCTGTGGTGGCAAAAATCCATGAAGAAATTGATGAAGTGCTGGCAGAAGTGAATCACACAACGCTCAATCAAGCCAACGTGCAGGCCGAAATGGGCGACTTATTATTCGCGGTAGTGAATTTAGCACGCCATTTAAAGGTGGATCCGGAGCAGGCCCTGCGCCAAGCCAATGATAAATTTGAACGCCGTTTTCAAGGCGTTGAGGCCTTTGCAAGGCAAAATAATAAAGCATTAGAAGCACATAGCTTAGAAGAGTTAGACGCCTACTGGGACATGGTCAAAGCGCAGGAATCGCGTTAAAAGGCAAATTATCCGGATTGGTGTTTGTCGAATGGCAACAGCTTTGGTATACTACTGCCCCGTCCTAGTGCTTTCTTACAAGCACGTATTTTCAAACTCATTTTCTCAGGTTCAGCATGACTACAAGGTATATCTTCGTTACTGGTGGTGTGGTTTCATCACTAGGTAAAGGCATTGCAGCCGCTTCATTAGCCGCAATTTTAGAGGCCCGTGGTCTCAATGTGACCATCATGAAACTGGACCCATACATTAACGTTGATCCAGGTACCATGAGCCCGACGCAACATGGTGAAGTGTTTGTGACTGAGGACGGCGCAGAAACAGACCTCGACCTAGGTCACTATGAGCGTTTCATCCGCACTAAGATGAACCGTCGCAATAACTTCACCACAGGTCGTATTTACGAAGAAGTACTGCGTAAAGAACGTCGTGGTGACTATTTAGGTGCGACGATTCAGGTGATCCCGCATATCACTAACGCGATCAAAGAAAAAGTGTTAGCCGGTGGCGAAGGTCACGATGTGGCTATCGTTGAAATCGGCGGTACTGTGGGTGATATCGAATCACTGCCATTCCTTGAGTCAATCCGCCAATTAGGTGTTGAGCTTGGCCGTGATCGCACGCTGTTTATGCATTTAACCTTAGTGCCGTTCTTAGGCGCTGCGGGCGAAGTGAAAACGAAACCGACTCAACATTCGGTAAAAGAGTTGCGTTCTATCGGGATTGCCCCTGATGTGCTGATCTGCCGTGGCGATCGCGCCATTCCAGCAAACGAGCGCGCTAAGATTTCGCTATTCTGTAACGTTGAAGAACGTGCAGTGATTTCATTAAAAGACGTCGACAGCATCTACAAAATCCCGGCATTGCTGCGCTCACAAGGTCTTGATGACTTAGTGGTTAAGCGTTTTGGCTTAACCTGCCGTGAAGCCGACTTGTCTGAGTGGGAAAATGTGATTTACCAAGAAGCCAATCCAAACGGCGAAGTCGTGATTGGTATGGTGGGTAAATACATCGAACTGCCGGATGCGTATAAGTCAGTCAACGAAGCGTTAAAACACGCAGGCCTTAAAAACCGCGTATCTGTCACCATCAAGTACATTGACTCACAAACTGTAGAAGCCAAAGGCGATGAAGTCTTACAAGGTTTAGACGGTATCTTAGTCCCAGGTGGCTTTGGTGAGCGCGGGGTTGAAGGTAAGATCATGGCGGCAAAATTTGCCCGTGAAAACAATCTGCCTTACTTCGGGATTTGTTTAGGTATGCAGGTTGCGTTGATTGAGTTTGCCCGTAATGTGGCTGGCATGACCGATGCCCATTCAACGGAATTCAATAAAGATACGCCTTTCCCCGTCGTGGGCTTAATCACCGAATGGGTTGACGAAGAAGGTAATGTCGAGCAACGTCACGAAGCTTCTGATTTAGGTGGCACTATGCGTTTAGGCGCGCAGTTATGTCATTTAAAAGAAGGTTCAAAAGCCGCGCAGGCCTATAAAGGCAATACCTGTATTGAGCGTCACCGTCACCGTTATGAAGTGAACAATAAATACCGTGAGCGATTAGAACAAGCCGGAATGGTCTTCAGTGGCTTATCGTCCGACCGTAAATTGGTGGAGATGATTGAGCTTAAGGATCATCCTTGGTTTGTTGCGGGTCAATTCCACCCTGAATTTACCTCCACACCACGGGATGGTCACCCTTTATTTGAAGGGTTTGTTGCCGCCGCCAGTGCACATCAAAAACGTGAACTGAAGTAATGCAATTCAAGGCCGGTCCCACCTCAGTGGGGCCGGCCTTTTGTTACACTCAGGCCGCTTACGCCCAAGCTGCTTTTTTCTGAGTGAGAACCAGATCCCCATGTTGATAAACGACCTGCGTATCGACCAAAAATGAAAGCGAATTTAGTCGTACTCTACATTTGTTTATCCCCATAGGTATTGGTTTTTCTTTTATTTTTAACGTTAATCGAGGGTAATATGGCGAAGATTATTAATGTGATTGGCCGCGAGATTATGGATTCTCGTGGTAATCCCACCGTTGAAGCTGAAGTGCATTTAGAAGGTGGTTTTATCGGGATGGCGGCTGCGCCATCTGGGGCTTCAACTGGTAGCCGTGAAGCGCTGGAACTGCGTGATGGCGACAAAAGCCGTTATTTAGGCAAAGGGGTATTAGCCGCTGTTGCTAACGTCAATGGTCCAATCCGTACTGCGTTAATCGGTAAAGATGCAACGGCTCAAGCTGAGCTTGATCAAATCATGATCGACTTAGACGGCACTGAAAACAAAGACAAATTAGGCGCGAACGCGATTTTAGCGGTGTCGTTAGCGGCGGCTAAAGCGGCTGCAGCCTTCAAAGGCATGCCTTTATACGCTCACATTGCCGAGTTAAACGGCACGCCTGGCCAATACGCGATGCCAGTACCGATGATGAACATCCTTAACGGCGGTGAGCACGCGGATAACAACGTCGATATCCAAGAGTTTATGGTTCAGCCTGTTGGCGCGAAAAACTTCCGTGAAGCTTTACGTATGGGCGCTGAGATTTTCCACACTCTGAAGAAAGTACTGCACGGTAAAGGCTTAAGCACTTCTGTGGGTGATGAAGGTGGTTTTGCGCCTAACCTGTCTTCAAACGCGGATGCCTTAGCCGTAATTAAAGAAGCGGTTGAATTAGCGGGTTACAAGCTGGGCACTGATGTGACACTGGCATTAGACTGCGCGGCGTCTGAATTCTACAAAGACGGTAAATATGACCTGTCTGGCGAAGGTAAAGTATTCGATTCAAACGGTTTCTCTGACTTCCTGAAATCACTGACTGAACAATATCCAATCGTGTCTATCGAAGATGGTCTGGATGAGTCAGATTGGGATGGCTGGGCATACCAAACTCAGATCATGGGCGACAAGATCCAATTAGTCGGCGACGATTTATTCGTCACTAACACTAAGATCTTAACCCGTGGTATTGAGAACGGCATCGCGAACTCAATCCTGATCAAGTTCAACCAAATCGGTTCATTAACTGAGACTTTAGCGGCTATCCGTATGGCAAAAGCGGCAGGTTACACCGCGGTGATTTCACACCGTAGTGGTGAAACCGAAGACGCAACCATCGCGGATTTAGCGGTGGGTACTGCGGCCGGCCAAATCAAGACAGGTTCACTGTGCCGTTCTGACCGTGTGGCTAAATATAACCAATTGCTGCGTATCGAAGAGCAATTAGGTGAAAAAGCACCTTACCGCGGTTTGAAGGAGATCAAAGGTCAGGCGTAATTTAGCCGTCCGATGTAAAAAGGCCACCACTTGGTGGCCTTTTTTGTTGTACTATCTGCGTTATCTTTTTGATCTCAGACACTGACGCAAATTCTTCCATGAAATACTTTGTTTTTGCACTCATAGTGCTACTCGGTTTATTGCAATTTCGGCTCTGGTCGGGCACCAATAGTTTGCCGCAGTACTTTGCGCTGCAAAAACATATTGCGGTGCAACAGGAAGGCAATGCTAAACTCAATGAGCGAAATCAAGTGCTTAAAGAAGAGATTATCGATCTTAAGCGTGGCACCGAAGCCATTGAAGAGCGCGCCCGTAATGAACTTGGCATGGTAAAACAAGGGGAAGTTTTTTACCGTGTGGTGGGCGGGGAGCGGCCAGTATCGAGTCCTACACCATGATGGCAGCGCGTTGCTCTGCCGGGCACTTTGCCTTGCAGGCCTTTGTCTGCCAGTGTTTACCACGAGAGTCAGGTTTACAGAATGCCTCAACTATCTTCTAATCATCCCGTCGTGGCGATTGTGCCTGCGGCAGGGATTGGTTCCCGAATGGGCGCCGACAGGCCTAAACAATATCTTGAAATTCAAGGGCAAACGATCCTTGCCCACACCTTAGATCGGTTATTGGCCCATCCACTCATTGCCGAGGTGATTGTCGCGTTACATCCACAGGATGATTTTTTTGCCCGGTTGCCACAGGCGCAACATCCAAAACTGGTGACGGTTATTGGGGGCGGTGAACGTGCGGATTCCGTGTTAGCAGCATTGATGCATGCCCCGGAGCAGGGCTGGGCCTTAGTCCATGATGCAGCGCGCCCCTGTTTAACCCATGAAGATATTGATAAATTGCTGGCATCGCGGCTCACCTTCCCTCAAGGGGCCATTTTAGCCATGCCAGTGCGCGATACCATGAAGCGCGCCAATCTAAAGGGAGAGATCAGCGCCACTGTGTGTCGCGATAATCTCTGGCATGCGTTAACCCCGCAGCTTTTCCCGTTAGCGACACTTCGTCAACACCTGCAAGGCGCGCTTGCTGCAGGGGCGGTGGTGACCGATGAAGCCTCAGCAATGGAATGGGCGGGCATTGCGCCCGGATTAGTTGCGGGTCGAGCTGATAACATTAAGGTGACTCATCCCGATGATATTGGCTTAGCTGAGTTATTTTTAATGCGCGCCATTAAGTAAGTTACTACATTCATTACAATCAATTTTTAGGATAGCTAAATGACACTCCGTATTGGCCATGGTTTTGATGTGCATAAATTTGGCGAAGCGCGCCCATTGATCCTATGTGGGGTTGAAGTGCCCTATGAAACAGGCCTTGTGGCGCACTCCGATGGCGATGTAGTGTTACATGCCATTAGCGATGCTATTTTGGGTGCAATGGCCCTTGGGGATATCGGCAAGCACTTTCCTGACACTGATGCCGCCTATAAAGGGGCTGACAGTCGAGTGTTACTGCGGCATTGTTATGCGTTAGCAAACCAAAAGGGCTTTGAGTTGGCCAATCTTGACGTCACTATCATTGCCCAAGCCCCCAAAATGGCGCCATATATTGAGATGATGCGTAACGTGCTGGCTGCCGATTTACAGGCGGCATTAGATGATATTAATGTCAAAGCAACCACGACAGAAAAGTTAGGTTTTACCGGCCGTAAAGAAGGCATTGCGGTCGAGGCCGTGCTGTTGATGCGCCGTAAACAAGATAACGAAACGAGATAAATACCGCCATGAGTGAACTCCATTACCTATACGGCCAGCCAATCGGCAGTGCAGATTTACGTACTCACAATAGCGATTTTATCGTTAAAGAGATCCTTCCCTTTAGCCCGACGGGCGAGGGGGAACATCACTTAGTCCATATCCGTAAAGATGGGCTAAATACAGTACAAGTGGCTGAAATGTTGGCAAAGTTTGCTAAGGTTCATCCCAAAGAAGTGACCTATGCTGGCCAAAAAGATAAAAATGCCATCACTGAGCAATGGTTCGGCATTCGTATCCCTGGCAAAGAAACGCCCGTGTGGGCTGAGCTCAATAGCGACCGCTTAACGATTTTATCCAGCAGTCGTCACAGTAAAAAGTTACGTATAGGGGCCCTCTTGGGGAATCGTTTTATCCTGACATTACGTAATGTTACCCATGTCGATGATATCATCAGCCGAATTGAAAAAGTCAGCCAAATCGGAGTGCCAAATTATTTTGGTGAGCAGCGCTTTGGCCATGACGGTAAAAATTTGATTTTGGGTCGGCAAATGCTGGCGGGCAAAAAGGTTAAAGACAGAAACAAACGCAGCATGTATTTATCCGCGGTGCGTTCGCATCTGTTTAATCACGTCGTGTCATACCGTCTTGCCCAGCACGGCACTCAACCGCTCAGCGGGGATTGTGTCATGTTGGCGGGCAGTAAAAGCTTCTTTGTGGCTGAACAATGGGATTTGCCAATGTTAAAGCGGCTTATCGAAAAAGATATTCAACTTTCAGCGCCACTGTGGGGGCGCGGGATGATGTTAGCGCAAGGTGCTGCAGCGGCGATGGAAACCACGGCAATGGCAGATTTGACAGAGGATTGCTATGGTCTAGAGCATGCAGGGCTAGAGCAGGAGCGGCGTCCATTATTGCTTGAACCCCAAGGATTACAATACCAACAAACGGCCGACGGCCTAGTGTTAGAGTTTATTTTACCTGCGGGCAGTTTTGCGACCTCCGTCCTAAGGGAGTTAGTGAATTATCAAGATGTCAAAGAGTTGCAATGGCGCGCCGCGCTAACGCCTGAGGCGCCAACGACCACGCGCCCCGATGATGAAGCGGTATCATGATCCGTATTCTGGTCAGTAACGATGACGGGGTTAATGCTCCGGGGATTAAAGCGTTAACCGAGGCGCTGAGTGACATTGCCGCGGTGCTCACCGTGGCGCCAGATCGCAATTGTTCCGGCGCCAGCAATTCGTTAACCTTGAGTAATCCATTACGGATTAGTAGGTTAGATAACGGCTACATTTCAGTGCACGGTACGCCAACCGATTGCGTGCACTTAGCCATTCGCGAGCTTTGCGAAGGTGAACCGGATATGGTGGTCTCTGGCATCAATGCCGGCGCGAATATGGGGGATGATACCTTATACTCGGGCACCGTGGCCGCTGCAATGGAAGGGCGCTTTTTAGGATTGCCGGCGGTGGCGATCTCCCTTACGGGGTCTGAAGGCAAGCATTACCAATCAGCCGCTTTCTATGCCCGGCGTATTGTTGAAGGGTTACTTGCTCATCCATTGGCAAGCGATCAGATCTTAAATGTTAACGTGCCTGATTTACCGCTTGCGCAGATTAAAGGGATCAAAGTGACTCGCTTAGGTGCACGCCATAAAGCGGAAGGCATAGTGCGAACCCAAGATCCGGCTGGGCGAGAAATTTTTTGGCTAGGTCCTCCTGGCAGCGAGCAAGATGCCTCGTCCGGGACAGATTTTCATGCTATTGCCCAGGGATATGTGTCCATTACGCCGTTAACGGTGGATCTTACGGCCTATCGACAATTAGCGGCATTGCAAAATTGGGTAGATAAACTATGACTCGCGTTGTTTCTACATCGGCTGCCAATCTTGCAAAAAAACTGTACGAAGCGGGGATCCGTCACCAAGGGGTGTTGCAGGCCATCTCACAAACACCGCGGGAGCTATTTTTGGATAATGCCTTGGCTCATAAGGCTTATGAAAATACCGCGCTGCCCATCGGCCAAGGTCAGACGATCTCCCAGCCCTATATAGTGGCACGTATGACCGAGTTGTTATTGCAAACCCAGCCGAAAAAGGTGCTGGAAGTCGGGACCGGCTCAGGCTATCAGGCCGCCATTTTAGCCCAATTAGTCCCTGAGCTTTATACGATTGAGCGGATAAAAGGCTTACAGATCCAAGCAAGGCAGCGGCTAAAGCGACTCGACCTACATAATGTGACGTTTAAATATGCTGATGGTTGGCTTGGTTGGCCCAATCGTAGCCCCTTTGACGCCATTATGGTAACCGCTGCCGCCGAGACGGTACCCGAGGCGTTACTGGCACAGTTAACCGAAGGCGGCGTGTTGGTGTTGCCTGTTGGGGAAGAAACACAACAGCTGCTGCGGATCACGCGCCAAGGCGATCGTTTTCGCTCTGAGGTGATCGAAATGGTCAAGTTTGTGCCCTTAATTCAAGGGGCATTGGCTTAGGTCGCCAGTTGGCAATGTTAACTAAAACAGATGGATAGTCGATTAAAGGAGTCGTTATTGTTGAATTGGGGTTTACCCATAAACCTTTGCTTGGCATTGTTGCTTGTGGGCTGTAGCTTTCAGGCCAACCATCCTGCACCCGTCGAAAGCCTGTCGCGTAAGCAGGCAAAGCACCACCAAAGCCAAATTAAAGCGGAAGTCTATAAGGTCAAAAAAGGCGATACGCTATATTCCATTTCCTTCGCGGCCGGTAAGGATTTTACCGAAATAGCTAAAATTAATCAGTTAGATAAATCTTATACCATCTATCCAGGGCAGGTATTGCGGTTAACTGAATCTCCTATAGCAAAATCATCTCAAGCGACGTCATCAACGGCCAAAGTCAGTCGCACTAATGGGAGTGTCGAGGTAAAAGCGGTTGAAAATCAACGTTATGCATCAAGTTCACCCCAAAGTGCAGCATCAGATACATCCACTAAAAAAACACTTGATCAGAAGGCGAAGTCTGAGTATTCTGCAACAAGCTCTCAACAAATAGTTAACCGTGAGGCATCAACTTTGCCAGTGGATGTGAGTCAGTGGCAGTGGCCAGCGAGGGGGAAATTAGTTGGGGCATACTCTGCCAACGAGCAGGGAAATAAAGGAATTAAGATCGCAGGACAGCGAGGCGATATCATCAAAGCTGCCGCCGATGGGCGGGTGGTATACGCGGGTAACGCGCTTAGGGGATACGGTAATTTAGTCATTATTAAACATAGTGAAGATTATCTAAGTGCTTACGCTCACGCAGATCAGATCTTAGTCGAAGAAAAGCAAAATGTCCTTGTTGGACAAACAATTGCTAAAATGGGTAGCACAGGAACAAATCAGGTAATGCTCAGATTTGAAATTCGTTACCATGGTCAATCTGTTAACCCACTGAACTATTTACCTAAACAATGATCGTTTAGGGCCATGTTGGCAAAAGGAGGATAGAAAATTGCAGTAATTAACGCAGTTCAATTAGGTTTGGGAGATTTGATCATGAGCCGTATAAATAGCACTGTCGTAGAAGAACTAGTAGATTTTTCCATAGAACCCGCAGACTTTGATCTTGAAAAAGAAGATGTTACCGATGTTGTTGCTGATTTAGTGCAAGAGCTCGGGCTTGAGCATCAAGTTCAAGATGACCTACAAAAAAATCTTGATGCCACACAACTCTATTTAGGTGAAATCGGTTTTTCACCATTGCTAAGCGCAGAAGAGGAAGTTTATTTTTCCCGCAAGGCCTTAAAAGGCTGTGAAAAATCCCGTAATCGGATGATTGAAAGTAACCTGCGCCTCGTGGTGAAGATTGCGCGGCGTTACAATAACCGCGGCCTGGCTCTGTTAGATTTAATCGAAGAAGGCAACCTTGGGCTTATTCGCGCCGTAGAGAAATTTGACCCAGAACGCGGTTTTCGGTTTTCAACCTATGCGACGTGGTGGATCCGCCAAACCATTGAACGCGCAATAATGAATCAAACGCGCACCATCCGTTTACCTATCCATGTTGTCAAAGAACTGAATGTCTATTTACGTACCGCCCGTGAATTAGCGCAAAAATTGGATCATGAGCCGACGGCGGAAGAAATTGCTGAGAAGTTGCAAGTCTCGAGCGCCGATGTGAGCCGTATGCTCAAGCTAAATGAAAAAATCACCTCGGTAGATATCCCTTTAGGTGGGGATAATGATAAAGCCTTGTTAGATGTGCTTGCCGATGATGATAGCGTCGGCCCCGACTATAAAGTGCAGGATGAAGATATTTCAAATTCGGTGGTGAAGTGGCTCAATGAACTGAACACTAAGCAACGCGAAGTGCTTGCGCGCCGTTTTGGTTTACTTGGTTATGAGCCATCTACGTTGGAAGATGTCGGCGCCGAGATTGGGTTAACCCGTGAGCGCGTTCGTCAAATTCAGGTTGAAGCGCTAAAACGCTTGCGTGACTTACTCGGTTCACAGGGCTTGTCTGTCGAAGCCTTGTTTCGAAATTAAGCTCTTTGCTAGCCTTTATTTACACTGTACATCGACAATGACGATAAACGCCCACAGCTGTGGGCGTTTTGTTAGGTAAAACTTGCAGATTAGCTTAAGCGTTTTAGCTCATACAATAAGTCAAGCGCTTGCTTTGGCGTCAAATTATCAGGGTTTATCGCCTGTAATTTGATGATGGCAGGATGTTCTGCTGGCTCAGGTAAGGCCAGTAGGCTCTGGATGGGGGGAGCGATGCCATCTTGCTGATGATCGCGACTCTCAAGCTGATGTAACTTGTGTTTTGCCGCTTTAATCACTTTGCTCGGGACACCTGCAAGCGCCGCGACCTGTAAACCGTAACTCTTGCTCGCAGCCCCTTCTTGCACTGCATGCATAAAGGCAATCGTATCCTCATGCTCAATGGCATCTAAATGGACGTTATAGACGGTGGGAATGAGTTCGGGTAATTGGGTTAACTCAAAGTAATGGGTGGCAAACAGGGTGAGCGCGCCGATTTGTTGGGCAAGATATTGCGCTGCTGACCATGCTAACGATAAGCCGTCATAGGTCGATGTGCCGCGGCCGATTTCATCCATTAACACTAGGCTGTTGGCCGTTGCATTATGGAGAATATTGGCGGTTTCAGTCATTTCTACCATGAAGGTTGAGCGCCCAGAGGCGAGATCATCCGATGCGCCAATGCGGGTAAATATCCGATCGATAGGTCCAATAACCGCACGCTCGGCCGGGACAAAACTGCCTATATGTGTCATGAGGGTTATGAGGGCGACTTGGCGCATATAGGTCGATTTACCGCCCATATTGGGGCCGGTCACTATGAGCATCTGTCTTTGTTGATGCAGGCTGACAGGGTTGGCAATAAAAGGTGTTTGGCTGACGCGCTCAACCACGGGGTGGCGACCAGCATCAATACTTATGCCAACATCGCTGCTGAGTGTTGGGCAGGTGTAACCTAAGGTTTCAGCTCTCTCGGCAAAATTGGTTAAGACATCGAGTTCGGCCGCAGCTTGGGCGCAGGCTTGCAATGCGTGTAATTGGGGCAGAATAAGATCAAAAAGTTGATCCCACAGTTGCTTTTCAAGGGCTAAGGCTTTGCCTTGGCTTGAGAGCACTTTTTCTTCGTATTCTTTTAACTCGGGAGTGATGTAACGCTCCATGTTTTTAAGAGTTTGACGCCGCTGATAATTGAGAGGCACTTGCTGGGATTGTAGGCGACTCACTTCAATATAGTAGCCATGCACGCGGTTGTATCCCACCTTCAGCGTGGCAATGCCAGTACGTTCTTTTTCCCGCGCTTCGAGTTGTACTAGGTAATCGCTGGCACCTTCGCTTAATCCACGCCATTCATCTAATTCAGCATGGTAGCCGTTACGGATCACCCCGCCATCGCGAATGAGCATGGGGGGATTGTCGACAATCGCCCGCTCGAGCAGCGCGTGCTCGGAGGGAAATAATCCTAACTGTTGACGCAGTTTGTCGATGTGTGGGGCATTGAGGGTACTTAAACTGTGTTGTAACTCAGGTAATAAACCGAGGGCTTGGCGCAACCGGGCAAAATCCCTCGGCCTTGCGGTGCGTAGCGCCAGCCTTGCCATAATGCGCTCTATATCGCCGAGGGCCTTAAGTTGCTCATGGAGTGTGTCATGGAGGTTGGTTTCTAAGAGTTCATGCACCACCATTTGCCTTGCCATAATGGGCTTTCGATCGCGTAGCGGCTGATGGATCCAGCGCTGCAACATGCGACTGCCCATTGCGGTAGCCGTATTATCCAAGATTGCGGCCAAAGTATTGTCACGGCCACCGGCGAGATTTTGGGTGAGCTCCAAATTGCGCCGAGTCGCCGCATCAAGCACTATGGTATCGGTTTGATTAAAGCGAGTAATGGCATTGATATGGGGCAGGGCAGTACGTTGGGTATCTT
>NZ_JBOFMC010000144.1:0-4870 GCF_051658185.1 Shewanella sp.
ATTTATTTTAACAACTGCGTGGTAGTTGATTACATCTAGCGCTGTTTGTTTACCCGTTCCTGTGGTGAAGCTCACAGTATGCCCGGTTAAGATGTTTAATATTTGCGCTTTCGTTTTTGACTGAGATAAACCAATGAAATCTAAATTATTAGCCGTTACTGTGGCAGCATTATTAACAACTCAACTGACCGGTTGTATGGGTCAAATGGGGTTAAGCAAAATGGTGACTAAGGGTAACCTTAGCGCGGTCGATAATCGTTATGCACGTGCAGGCCTATTTATGCTGTTAAGCCCTGTTTATGGTTTAGCGGCAACGGGTGATATGTTTATCATCAATACTATCGAGTTTTGGACGGGTAAGAACCCGATCACGGGTCAATCACCCGCTGTCGTAGATATGCCTGTTGATGCGATTTTTAAAGTCAATCCTCATGTGCCTAGCGATCTAAAAACGGCGCCAGTTAAGTTGACTAAAGCGGAAATTGCTTATCCTGATGCGCAAACAGTAGCAATGACCCTAGGCTATGAAGATGGTAGCACCCAGTTATTATCAGGCCGTAAAGACGGTGAGAATGTGGATTTTTACCTTGATAATGAGTTCATTGCGCGCGTAAGCAACCAAGAATTGATTGCTTACGGTGAAAGCCGTTTGCAAGCGAATGCTCAACCTGCTGCATAACACTGCCATCTCCTCCTTCGGCCCATTCATTGCCTCTTTTTGGCATTAACTCAAGGGTGGGCTTTTTGGGGAGTGAGTGTGATAAACAGGGCTGCATAAAGTGCAGCCCTTTTTATTACTATTCTTAAGTTCATTAATAGGTTATCGCTCAATGATTTGGGTGACATCATCTTGCTTTATCATTATTTCTCGTCCGTCTTCATCGTAATAGCGATACATGCCCGTTGTTTTATCGAGTTTGGGCTTGCTATCAGTGGCGATCATTTTGCCGTCTTTGGTGCTCATAATGTACTGGGAGCTACATGCGACAAGACTCAGTACGCATGTGATGAGTAGTATGATTTTCTTCATGTTTCCATCTCTTTGCTTCACTCTCACGGTGAGAATGCTAAGTTAAGCCTAGTTCAATTGGCGTGACATGAGTAAATGGACGCACCGTTTTATTGGGTCGCATATTGTCAGCCAATACAGCAAAATTTTTTAGTTAAGTACGAACTATGGGAGTGGGTTGAGGACAGTTTAGCGGCAGATATGTGCGAGCGTGGACGGACGTATTGCTGATACCTGCAATAAGGCGTGCGATACACGCCTCACTGCAGATGGGATTGGCGCTCTCGCTCTTAACAACCGTGTATCGGTGAGCCAGATACGCTTAGCGTTGCTTGCTCTATTTAATCAGTTCATTACCTGAGGGCCGGCCTTCAGCGAGTGCCTTGAGGTTGCTGAGGGTGGTTTTGGCGATTGCGCTTAAGGCTTCTTCGGTCAGGAACGCTTGGTGGCCAGTGAAAATCACATTATGGCAGGCCGACAAACGTCGAAATACGTCATCTTGGATCATTTCATTGGATTTATCTTCAAAAAATAAGCCTTTTTCATTTTCGTAGACGTCGAGCCCGAGCGAACCGATTTGGCCACATTTTAAAGCTTCCATGGCATCGAGGGCATTGAGCAAACCGCCGCGGCTGGTGTTGATCACCATGACACCGGGTTTCATCTTGGCAAAGCTTTCTTTATTCAATAAATGGTGATTATCGGCAGTCAGTGGGCAATGCAAACTAATGATATCGCTGTTTGCATAAATCGCGTCCAGATCTTGGTATTCAACATTGAGTGCGACTACCGCAGGATTGATAAAAGGATCGAAGGCTATGACTTTACAGCCAAAACCAAGCAGGATTTTGATGGTCGCTAAGCCAATTTTCCCCGTACCAATGACGCCGACGGTTTTGCTGGACATATTAAAGCCCACTAAGCCTTCGAGGGAAAAGTTGGCGTCGCGCGTGCGTTGGTAGGCTTTATGGATTTTACGGTTAAGGGTGAGCATTAACGCGACAGTGTGTTCGGCCACAGACTCTGGCGAGTAAGCGGGGACGTTAACCACTTGCATCCCTAAGCGTTTGGCGGCGACTAAATCGACATTATTAAATCCTGCACAGCGCATGGCAATGATTTTGGTGCCGCCTTTGGCCAGTTCTGTTAACACTTCTTCATTGAGGGAGTCGTTAACAAAGGCGCAGATAATTTCAAAGCCTTCGGCCAGTTTGACGGTTTGCATGCAGAGGCGATAATCGAAATATTCAATTTGCGCCCCAAAGTCGACATTGGTGCGGTTAAAATATTCCATGTCATATTGTTTTGCGCTAAAAAATCCCACTCTCATTACAATCACCTAATTCAATTATGGATATTATTGACTGCCACGCAGTGTAAGTGAGTTAGCGCTTTTTGTCGTTAATCTTACAAAAGCGCTTTTGTAAAAGGTGAGCTTCATCATCGAATGGGTAAAAAATAGGCGAACCCCTGACGGTTCGCCTATTTATCTTACATGAGTGTATTTATCTTACATTGGTGGAGTCACTGTGTGCTGCATCTTAAACGCGCTAAGTGGACGAGCACTATTTTTTATCCTTAGCGTATTTTGCCGCAGAATCCCCTGCGATGCGGCCAAAGGTCACGATATCGGAAATGGCGTTACCACCTAAGCGGTTGGCGCCATGGACCCCGCCGGTCACCTCACCGGCGGCAAAGAGTCCCGCAATTGGCTTACCGGTTTTATCGCTCTTCACTTCGGCTTTGGTATCGATCACGACGCCACCCATAGTGTGGTGTACGGCTGGGGCAATTTCTAAGGCGTAGAAAGGTGCAACGATGAGTTCCCGTGGCAAATCTGGGCGCTCAAATTGGGTATCTTTACCGCCTTTGACGTACCCATTGTAGGCCGTGATGGTTTTGGCTAATTCGGCGGCAGGGATGTTGAGCTGTTTGGCGAGCTCTTCAACGGTTTTGCCTTCTTTAACAATGTTTAAGTGCATATAGCCTTCGATGGCTTTTAAACTCTTACGGATAGCATCATCGAAGACTAAGTAGGCACTTTCACCTTTTTGCTTAAGGATCGCCGCAGATGCCTTATCGCGGGTGGTGATTTCGTTCATAAAGCGGTTACCGTCACGGTTAACCACGATAGCTCCGTTACCCCGCACCGCTTCGGTGATCATCACGCCACCCTCGGGGGAGTAAGTGGGATGTGCTTGGATATACTCTAAGTCACGGGTTGCGGCGCCTGCTTGCTGGGCGACATCGAGACCATCACCTGTCGCACCTGGATGGTTGGTGGCTTTGAAGCCTGTTAATTTAGGATCGTATTTCGCTACGCGTTCGTTGTTTTTCGCAAAGCCCCCGGCCGCAATCACAACGGCATCGGCTTTGATCACGTAGTAACCTGTGTATTCACCTTTGACTAATACGCCACTGATGTTACCACTGGCATCTTCTAAAATACGCACGACACGGCTGTTTAAACGAATGTCAGCGCCGCGTTTAACCGCGTTATCCCACAGTACTTGGGCGACATGAGCCCCTACACCCGCGCCGCCGGTTGGACGGTGACTGCGGTTAACGCTTGCGCCGCCCATGCGGCCAACATCGCTCATGTCGGCACCCAGCGCGGTGAGCCAATCGATAGAGTCAGAGGAGTTGTTAGCTAAGGTTTTGACTAATTCTGGATCGTTAATATTGCGGCCACCTTTCATGGTGTCGTCGATCATGATTTGTTTTTTATCTTGGATGCCTAATTTAGCCTGCGGCTTGGTTTCGGCGGCGTTCATGCCTCCCGCGGCAAGCTTAGTGTTCCCCCCAGGAATGGGTTCTTTTTCAAGTAAAATCACGTTAGCACCAGCATCGCGAGCAGAGACGGCTGCGGCTAACCCTGCGCCACCGGAGCCGATAATCACGACATCGGTGGTTTCTTTTACTCCTGCGGCAATGGCTTTATCTTGGGCGGCTTTGTCGGCATCGACGGGCACAAATTTACGCTCCCATTTGCCACCAAAGGGCATATCAAAGCCAAAGCTATGGCAGGCATCACAGTAACTCACTGATTTTTCGTGGCCTTTGTGGCAGCTAGTACACGCAATTTCGCCGATGAGGTGGGACTTATGGGGGGAGACTTTATCTTTTGGTGTTGCGGCGGCCAGTTCGTTTAAATCGCCGTGGCAACTGATGCATTGGGCATTTTCATGGGTGAGGTTGTCATTGGTGACGCCGCCTTTGTCAGAAACGTGGCAAGTATCACAGCTCCCCATTTCACCGTGGAAATCGGCTAATACCTCTGGTTTGGCATAGGCGCTTCCCGCCATGACTCCTGAGATCAGCATCGCCAGTGCTG
Source organism: Shewanella sp. (assembly GCF_051658185.1). GTDB lineage: Bacteria > Pseudomonadota > Gammaproteobacteria > Enterobacterales > Shewanellaceae > Shewanella. The sequence continues at coordinate 4,344 of NZ_JBOFMC010000144.1, forward strand.
TTTTTTGAATTGTTCCTATGAACATAATTGTTCCTCCGCCGTAAATGTGTCTACTTAATAAGGGATATTGATGTGGCGTGATGTGGGATGTGTTACTTCGCTCACGCGGTTTCGATCGTTTTCTGGCGAGCAAATTAGCACTAACCCAAAAGGGATATGTGTGTGTAGATCACATAACGAATGTAACTTGCTAAGTTACACATTTGAACTGTGCTGCATGATTCAAAATGGCCTGATAATCGCGGCTGTGTCACTGGCTGCGTTTACTATAACTTGCGCGAGTTAACATATTTGCACTCGCTAAAGTAGTGATTGCAAATAATAGAATCAATGGGTTAGCAGTAAATCTGTCGGTGTTGTTGCTGGTTTGTTGTGTTTCTTGGTCCAATACAGCAATGACAGGTCGTCAATGAAATGGGGTATGATCTGGCCGGATTTTGCAATACCCTTAGGGGCGCGGTTATTTGTCGTTGAAATTAATATTGAATGCTTAAGGTTGGGTATATGGCTGAGGGGTTTATCTCGCA
>NZ_JBOFMC010000145.1:0-15626 GCF_051658185.1 Shewanella sp.
GTGTAAGCGGGCCCCATGCCATCGCCTATCATGATAACGATGTTTTTCGGGCGTGCGGGGGCTTTGGTTGGCCCGCTATCCGCTGCGGGAGCATTGGCAAACGACAGTGGCGAGCATAATAAGCTGATGCCAAGCAGTAACAGGGGTGTTTTAGTCAAACTCATTTCAAATCCCTAGAAAATGGTGTGAGCGCAGGCCGTTGGCTGCAGTTAACTGCAGGCAAATCCGTTGGGGCTGCGCCTTAAATCAATTGCGTGAATGGCCCAAGGGTTAGATTTTTATCCGCGCTTCAATCGCATCCATAAGCATCGCGGTAATGTCCACCGGGAAAGCCGCTTGGATTTCGCGGATACAGGTAGGGCTGGTGACATTGATTTCGGTGAGTTTATCGCCGATGACATCTAGCCCCACAAAGATCAGGCCACGTCGTCTAAGCTCTGGGCCAATGGCGCGGGCGATGTTCCAATCGGACTCGGATAAGGGCTGCGCCACGCCGCTGCCGCCAGCGGCTAAGTTACCGCGGGTTTCGCCTTTCATGGGGATGCGGGCTAAGGCATAAGGCACTGGCTCGCCATCAACCACTAAAATGCGTTTATCTCCTTGGGTGATTTCGGGGATAAAGGCTTGGGCCATCGCATATTGCTGGCCGTAATGGGTTAAGGTTTCGATGATGACCCCAAGGTTAGGATCGTCCTGTTTGACGCGAAAAATCGAGGTGCCACCCATGCCATCTAAGGGCTTGAGGATGATATCGCCTTGGGCCTGATGAAAGGCGCGGATACGTTTCGCATCACGGGTCACAATGGTTTGTGGCGTAAACTGGCTAAACCAAGCGGTAAACAGCTTTTCGTTGGCATCACGCAGGCTTTGAGGTTTGTTGACTATCAGTACCCCTTGTTCTTCGGCGCGCTCGAGCATATAAGTGGCGTAGATAAACTCAGTGTCAAATGGCGGATCTTTACGCATTAAGATCACATCTAGCTCGCTAAGAGGCGTGTCCTTGGCGTCGCCTAATTCAAACCATTTGCTGGCATCATTCATCACCGTGAGTGGTCGCATGGTGGCCATCGCGACGCCGTTGACCAAGGCAAGATCGGCCATTTCCATATAAAACAGCTGGTAACCTCGTTCTTGGGCTGCCATTAACATGGCAAAACTGGAGTCTTTTTTAATGTTGATTTCACTGATGGGGTCCATCACTATGCCAAGTTTTATCATGAATCAGTTCCTTATGGTTGCCCTTGATAGGCTAAAACAGGTGTTTGGTATGCGCCTATGGCTGTTTAGCCTAAATCCCCAAAGCGCAGTTGCAGTGCGCTAATCGCAGTGAGCGCCGCGGTTTCGGTGCGAAGCACCCTTGGGCCGAGCAGCACATCGGTAAACTGATAGTTCTCGGTCATGGCGATTTCTTCTGCAGATAAACCGCCTTCAGGGCCGATCAACAGGCGGACTCGAGTATGGCTTAGATCTAACCCATTAATACCATGGGCAGCCCTCGGATGCAGGTTAAGCTTTAGCGCCGTTGTCTGCTCGCTGCACCAGTCATGCAATTCCATCGCCGGGCGTACTATGGGCACGTGGCTGCGGCCCGATTGCTCGCAGGCGCTAATGACAATTTTTTGCCATTGCTGAATTTTTTTCTCTAGGCGCTCGCCCGTGAGTTTGACGCCGCAGCGGTCAGAAAACAGGGGGGTGATCGTGTTAACCCCAAGCTCGACCGATTTTTGAATGGTAAATTCCATGCGGTCACCACGGGAGATCACTTGACCTAAATGCAAATTGAGCGGTGATTCCGACATATTGGGCTCGCAGGAGAGCACATTGACGGTGACATGTTTTTTGCCGGCATCGACAATTTCGGCTAGGTAATCATGGCCATCACCATTAAATAGGCTGATGTGCTCACCGTTGCCCATGCGCAGGACTTTACCGATATGGGCCGCACCGTCCTCGTCTAAATTCAAGGTGTGTGCCACGGTGAGGGGAAAAGGTTGGTAAATTCTTGGTACTCTCATGTTCGACCTTACTTGGCTAAAATTCGACCCTGTGACTGCGCGTTGCAGGCATTGCGCACAAAGGGGTTATGGTTGCCTTGAATTTGTGCGATGGCGTTATCACGTTCGCATTCAATAGTATCAACTGGGTAGGTTTTATCCCATGCCTGAAACAATTTTAATTGTTGGGAGGCGATCTTCAGATGATAGGTTTGTTGCATATACAGATAAGTGCGCGCAATTTTGCCTCGGCTATGAGCCGGCGGTTGGGCTTGGCGATTTTTAAAGTCAATGACCATCTCGCATTGCCCGTATTGACCCGCCTTACCATTCCATTGGCTAAACCTAAAGTTGCTGCGATCGCCGTTCACTTCGCCGATGGCGGGCACCAGATTATGCATATCCGCCTCCATTTTATTGAATTGTTTGCTTTGTTCGGTGCAATTTTTGCGACCGCCCTCTTGCCAGCATTGCAGTTGATGACCAAATTCCCAAGCGGGCACTATGTGTTCCCACTCAATACGGTTGGCGCGGGTTTGTTGTTTGCGCACTTGATAGCCACAGCTATTGAGATCGGGCTTCCAGGATTTCCCCTTAATTTGGATATCGCAACCACAGTAAAAGCTGACCGCAGGCAGGGTACCGTTGCGGCTGCCGAGGTAGAGTGACTGTGATAACACTTTAGCCTGACTAAAACTGCTGGGGTGTGATGGCGTGGCAGAAAGTGGTGTTGCGGCGCTGGTGAGCACAAGACCCAAGCACAGCAGTAAACGCCGCATATTGGCGGCTAAATCGGTGTTAAACAAAATTTATCCCATAATAACAATTACTACGCGAGCCTTTGGCTCGTCTTTAATGGGGTGATGTTAAGGTAAAGACCGCTGCTTATGCAAATTGCGCGGCGCGAAGCGCGATCTGAAAGAGGTCTGTGCTGGCTGATGTGCCAATTAGCTTGTGGGTGGACGCCGCGCCAGAGTCTTGACGCAGATGAGCATGAACTGTTAACTCAGGGCGCTAACGCGATCGCAAAAAACGGCTTAAGAGAGGCTTTGGACTAAGTACGGTTTTGGACTAAGTGCGGCTTTGGACTAGCTGAGTTTTGCAGCGTTTACAAAGATAACGGCTCTCTGCGCGCATCACTTTGTTATGGCGGCGAATACTCAGTTTGATTGGGCCGCAGGCGCAGTGATACTCAACTTCAGGCCCCGCTACTGAGGCGGTATTAAAGCTGTGGGTAGTACTCGGTTGGACCTTAAAGAGCGTCAGCATCAAAGATTGCCACTCTTTGCCGTGGGGTTTGGTTTTGCCAAAAAGCTGAAAACACAGTAAATGACAGATCTCGTGGGGCACAACCTCCCGTAAAAATGCGGCACTATTTTCCCGTAATAATACCGGATTAAAGCGTAGGCGATTTTGCTGCAAATGGGCGGTGCCGGCGCTTTTGCCTCTGAGGCTAAACTCGGTCACGGGCCGGGGAAAGTGGCGCTTAAGCTGCGCTTCTGCTTGCTGATAACAGGTTTCAATGCGTTCCAGCACTTGGAGTTGCACCTCGGTGAGCGGCCGTGATGCACCAGTAAAAGAATGCGCTTTGGCCTGGGGTGCGAAAGGGGTGGGGACGAAGGGCGGAACGTGAGCTTGGGCCGTGTGCGTCGCGGCAAATTGATCCGCTTGCTGAAGGGGGCTCAGCGGCGCCGTTTGGGGCTGAGCAGAGGCATCGCGCGGTAACTCTATCCGGGAGGAGGAGATCTTGCTGCGCCGGCGCAGCAGAGTGAATAATTCAGCAGGTGTTAGCATAGGTCAAATATCGGATCCATGGGTTAACGAGACCATTGGTTAGCGAGGCCATTGGTTTATGAAGCCAGAGGTTTATGAAGCCTGTGTCATTTGGCCGGTCACTTGGAGCATTTGGCATGTGAGCTTTCAACATGCGATCTCAAATTAACCATCATGGCAACTTCAGCGCTCGCATCATAGCGAACGCTGTCAGCGTATACCAGCGCGGGCTTGCTATAAACTCGCCGCAGCTTGCATCACCATGGTCCGAACATGCTCGATAATGGCGTGCTCGAGTTCCGCGTCATGCCCCTGCACTTTGGGGGTGTGAATGTGACCAACCTTGGCCGAGCTGTGAAATTTTTGCTGTAACAGAATGGCGCGATAGGATATTTCGTTTGAGAGATAGCCGCCGCCAGAGCCTTCGACCGAGGTTTCGTGTTGCAGCTCGCTTAATGCGTTGGGCTTAAATTCGCCGCGGGCGAGGGTCGTGACCGTGTGATTATCATTGATGTTCCAGTGGCTACCTTTGAGCTGCATCGCGCTAACGGGGAGCGAAAACTCCACAAATTCAGGCCCCTTCAAGGCTTGACCATTCAGTTTGGGGGCAAGGGGGAGCGTTTTACTGGCACCGGTCAGCACGTTTTGGTTATCGGGCGCGCTCGCGCTGCGATTGCGCCCGGGAAAACGTTCAAGATCAAAGTCAGTGCGCCCCATGCTGACGGTAAACACTAAGCGGGTGTTAGGATCGCGATAAATGGGGCTGAGTAAGGATTCGATAAGCCCTTGGTCAAAATCGTCAAATCTGACGGGGATCATGGCGGTTTCAACTTGCGCCCATTTTCCATTGACCTCAAAACGAAAGCCATCTAAAGCCAGAGCCACCAGGCCTGAAGGATTGCTCTGGCCGATATCTTTGTCGAGGAAGAAGGGATCAAAGCCAGTAAGGAAAATTTTAATTTGGACATCATCAGCATAGTGAATATCGCTAAAGCCGCGGGAGGCTTTTTCAACCGCACTCATGAGCACAGCCTGTTGCCAATCGGCCATGTTAAATTGGGCGCTGCTGGTGTTAAGGCGAGTTAACATGGCAAGGCGCGCCCAATAGAGTGAGCGATCGTCAATGTGGCCTGACTGCACATCGCGCACCGCCTGTTGCCATAATCTCTGTCCTTGGCGCGCCGCTAATTGGGTGGCATCGACTTCATTGCGTTTCGCGCTCAATTGAGTCAGCCCTTCATCGAGAGCTTGATAGCGTGTTACCACATCGCCGATGGTTTTTTCAGCCTGTTGCAGGCGTGCGCCTTCAACATCGCCCAATAGGGTGATGGCATTGGCACAGGGGATAAAACTCATGGCGATGAACAGCGCTAAGCTTGGCTTTAACATGATGCTTTCCTTTATCGATAATCTTCGTCGCTGTGCGGGATGCGGCGGGCGTTATATTCAGTGAACAAGGCTCTTGTTAGCGATAGCCTATTGATATCTTATGCCAAAGTCGCTGGGTAAGTGAACTCTTGTGCTAATTTAATCGCCGCAGAGGCGTGAGCCTAGAATGTGCTGAGTGAGCCTAGGATATGATAAGTGGTCATGGGCTTATGCTCGGTTAATCCAGCGGTTTTATATGATGAAGCCCGAGTCTGCGGCGGATGTTGCACTTTTGAATGTGTTTACCGCCAGCGAATCACGCGATAACTGACGCAGGACGCCATCGCCCTGAAGCTGATGGCTCAGTCACCCGTATAGGGACTGACGCTGGATTTTAGGTCTACACCCGGGCGAGTTTATCGGCGACTTGCTCGCCGATCTTCTTCTCTTATCTTCTCTTGCTTGCTTATCTTGAACGCGTGTTTGGGGCGCTAGCCCATCAGCGACTGCAAACTTTCTTGACTGCTAAAGCGTTTAACAAAAAAGTCCAAAAATACACTGATATTGGTCGCCAGCTGTCGGCGGCTGGAATACACCCCATAGACTTTAAAAGGTTCAATCGGCCACTCCTGTAAAATAGGCACCAGTTGCCCATTGGCCAGTTCCGTTTTGCAGGCCGAATTGGATAACATAGCAATGCCAAAATCATCGATGGCGAGTTGCTTGACCATAATGGGGCTGTTGACCCGCACCTTGCGCTGAAAATTCACCATGGTTTTACGCGCCCCTTTGCCGAGTGGCCAAATGGGGGCGGAACGGGAGGTGCCTAACAAAATGCCGCTGTGCTGGCTAAGTTCTTGTGGGGTGGCTGGCGTGCCCCGCAGTTTTAAATACCCCGGGCTTGCAACCAAAATCGGTTGGCGTTCAAACAGTAACCTCGCAACGAGATCGGAGGATTGTAGCGGGCCGTATTTGATGGCGATGTCATAGCCTTCCCCCACTAAGCCGATATCGTTGTCGGTAAACTGGACATCCAATTCCACATTGGGATATAACCGCATAAAGCCGCTGCAGAGGTTAGCGATTAATTCTTGGCTAAAGGACACAGGGATGGCAATGCGTAAGGAGCCTGACACATCATCGTGAGTGTTTTCGATAACCGCTTTAGCCGCTTCTACCTCATTGCGAATAGAATCGCAGTGTTGATAAAAGAGAGCCCCGACTTGAGTCAGGCTTAAATTACGGGTGTCGCGCTGTAATAAACGCACCCCGAGCTGCTCTTCAAGTTGGGCTATTTTGCGGCTGATGGTGGATTTAGGGTGGCCCGTTTCTCTGGCCGCTTGGGAGAATCCCTTGGCTCTCACTACTGCGGCAAATAGCATCATACCGTTCAAATCTGGCATGTTTTTCCCACTGTCTCATATTTGGAACATAGCGTCCTGCGCAGTTTAATGGCATTTGACGGGATAACAAAGTTATATTTATTGGCTAAAAATTTTCAGAGGCTAAGCAGAGGATCTTTTGATGACCAGCAAAAATCAGCCCACACACATGACTCAAGCCCAAACGCCCGATCCGCTTTTTTTACAAGCCGAGCATTTGGCAAAAGATTTTTCCCTGTTCCCTAAGCACAGTAAACAGAGCTTGTCAGTTGAAGTTAAAGGACTTTTAACCGATGAAGCTATTCAGGCCAATCTCAAGGATTTGGCCTCGTTAGACGTCGATGGTTATGTCGCTAAAGTGATCCAGCCGACCTTAGATAAAGGGCGGCCGGGGGCGAAACGTATCATTGCCGATCTGAAGGGGCGTTTGATTGCCGAAACCCATATGGGGCCTTTTTATAGTGCAGAGGTCGAGTTGAACTTTGGTTCACGCACTCGTCGTATCGGCTTTATTGCCCAAGAGCGGACCACCGCAAATGGTGCTTGGATGCCGGAGCACCATTACGCCGCCTGTAAAGCGATTCGTCATTTTGCCGAATTGTCTATGCCTATCGTCTATTTAATCGACACCCCTGGGGCCGATGCGGGCGAAGTGGCGAACAGCCAAAACCAAGCTCATTCGATTTCTAAAGCCATTGCCGAGAGTGCCAACGTTGACGTGCCCACCGTGGGTATCGTGATCGGTGCGGGTTACTCCGGCGGCGCGATTCCGTTAGCGGCGGCCAACATACTGCTGTCACTGCGGGATGGTATTTTTAATACGATTCAACCCCAAGGGCTGCAAAGCATCGCCCGTAAATACAACTTATCTTGGCAAGAATGTGCCAAATCGGTGGGTGTATCGCCAGAGGAGCTGTATACCTCAGGTTGTATCGATGGGATCATTGATTTTTCACCGAGCGATCGGGATGAACGCCAGCATAACCTACGTCGGGCGATTATCAGCAGCATCGAGGCCGTTGAGCGCGCCGCAATGAACTTTGTGCGTGAATCTCAGGATTTACGTGAACATTATGACCGCAGTTTAGCGCGTTTCTTAAATCCGTCGAAAAACCTGATGGCTCTTGAGCTCAATGCTGAAATGGCGGTGGCCAATAGCCCCACCATGCATTTGAACCTCTTTGGTAGCGCCTACCGTTACCTGCGCTATTTGACGCTCCGTAGCCGCATTCATTCTATTTCGCAGGAGCAATACGGCCGCCTGTCGCGCGCGAGTGTACCTGAAGGGGATTTGTTGGCGCGTATTCAACAAGAGCAGGACCGCGTCTTCCAAGCTTGGTTAGCCAGCCCTGACAAATTGGTGTATGACGAAGACTTAAATAAACTTTGGGCCAATTTTGTTGCCAAGCGCGATGAAATCGCCACCGAGCGTAACATGCTGACTCGCTTGATCCTGGGTGAGCCGAAAGAAAACTATAAAAAAGCTCGTAAGGCATTGTTATTTAACATTAGCTGGTCGTTGTATCATCGCTGGAAGAGCAATGCGGCCAACAACTTCAAAGGGCTGATCCAGCACCTTGAAAATCTGCCTAAAGCCGTGACCCAAGCCAAATGGCCTGAGCTCAATCAATTGACTGTGCTCGATGTGGTTGTTAATGAAGAGCTTAGGGAAGATTTTATTTGGCAATGCCATAACATTCTGATCTTTAACGCGCTTTATGACAACGTCGTCGGTAGCTTAGCGTCCATCGCGAAAGAAGCGATGATGTCTAAGAGTTTATCGCGTAACTCGGTAAACAATCTGCTGCATAAGTCAATCGACCATGCGCTGTCGACGCAAGATACCGCTAACGATAAAGCCAAATTCTACAAGTGGCTCAAGTACTTTATGAGCCAATCTAACCGTGCCGATTTGTTGGTGCGGGTAGAGCAGTGGAAGAGTGTGGGCTTCCCACAGCTGAACGACAGTTTATTCGTGGTGCTGACTTACTTCTTCGAGCGTTTATTGCCCGAGTATTTTGACAGTGAAAGTGATACGAGTAAGTACACTGGCGCGATTAACCCAGTGCGTATTGGTCGGCGTAAGGACTTCTGGAACCGCTTGACCATGGGGTATCAGGATCTGCTGATCCAAAAAGTGCTACGGGATGAAAAGCGCAAAGGCAACATGACATGGGAAAATATCATCAAGCAATTCTTTAGCCGCTTTGATGAGATTAATGGCGACAAAATGTCGGCTAACCTGCTCAATTTCCCAGGATTTAGGCTGTCAATTGAAGATGCGATCGATAAAGGTATTCGCCCCTGTGGCTTAATCACCGGGATTGCGGATTTCAAAGAGAAAGGCCAAAAAGTGCGCGTTGGGGTGGCAGTGTCTAACACGGCATTCCAAGCGGGCGCCTTTGATATGGCGAGCGCCGAGAAGTTTTCGGCACTACTTATCGAGTGTGCTAAGCGTAAATTACCTGTGGTGTGCTTTATCAGCTCCGGTGGCATGCAGACCAAAGAGGGCGCCGCGGCCTTGTTCTCGATGGCGGTGGTTAACGATCGTATCACCCGTTTTATCCGTGATAACGAATTACCTGTACTGATGTTTGGCTTTGGTGACTGTACCGGTGGCGCGCAGGCAAGTTTTGTGACCCATCCTTTGGTGCAAACCTACTATTTATCGGGTACTAACATGCCATTTGCAGGGCAGATGGTGGTACCGGCTTATCTGCCATCAACGGCCACGTTGTCTAACTATCTCTCCAAAGTACCGGGAGCGATGGCGGGCTTGGTTCACAACCCCTTTAGCGACAGCTTAGATAGTCAGTTAGCCAGCATCGATCCGCTGATGCCGATGCCAACCGCCAACATTAACGAGGTGATCATCAACGCGCTATCAAGATTGGTGGTGGAAGCCCCTGTTGAAGATGACGTGATTGTCCAAAACGATCCGCGTAAGTTGATGAAACCCATTAACAAAGTGCTGGTGCATGCCCGTGGCTGTACCGCCGTGAAGCTTATCCGTAAGGCGCACGATAACGATATTAACGTCGTCTTGGTGGCGTCCGATCCCGATATGACCGCAGTGCCAGCCGATATGCTCAAAGACACCGATAAACTGGTGTGCTTGGGCGGTAACACCTCGGATGAAAGTTACTTGAACGCGTACTCTGTCTTGAAAGTGGCGGAATACGAGCAGGTTGATGCGTTGCATCCTGGTATCGGCTTCCTCTCCGAAAGCCCGCAATTTGCGGCCTTGTGTGTGAATAACGGGGTTAACTTTGTCGGTCCGAGCGTGCATTCCATGACGACGATGGGCAACAAATCGAACGCCATTAAAACATCTCAAGCGCAAAACGTGCCGGTAGTTCCGGGCTCGCACGGGATTTTGACCAATGCAGAACAAGCGGTCAATGTGGCGAGCGAAATCGGCTATCCTGTGCTGCTCAAAGCGGTACAAGGTGGTGGCGGTAAAGGGATCCAGGTGGTGAAGCGTCCTGAGGACATGATTGGCCTATTCCAAAAAACCGCGACAGAAGCTGCCGCCGCTTTTGGTAATGGTGATCTGTACTTAGAGAAATACGTGACGTCACTGCGTCATATTGAAGTGCAGTTACTGCGTGACAAGTTTGGCCATACTAAAGTGCTTGGTTTGCGCGACTGCTCGGTGCAGCGTAATAACCAAAAAGTGGTTGAAGAGTCTGGTTCAACCATGCTGCCCGAAGATCTGAAGAAACAAGTGCTGGATTATACGCGCGCTTTAGGTGATGCAACCGATTACATGGGCGCAGGTACAGTGGAGTTCATCTATAACTTAGATGCTAACGAAGTGTACTTTATGGAGATGAACACCCGTTTACAGGTGGAGCATCCCGTGACAGAAGCGACATCGGGTATTGATATCGTGAGTGCACAGTTTGATATCGCCGCAGGTCGCTCAATTGAGCACCTCGCGCCGAAAGAAATCGGTTATGCGATGGAAGTGCGTGTGACGGCGGAAAAAGCCGCACTGGATAGCCATGGCATACTGCAGCTCATTCCAAATCCGGGCAAGATCACCGAATGCGTCTTCCCAGAGCACCCTGATGTGGAAATCATCTCGATTGCTGCACCGGGTAAAGAAGTTTCGCCATATTACGACAGCTTAATCGCGCAGGTGATTATGCGCGGTGAAAATCGTGAAGATGTGATTGCGAAGTTATACGCCTATCTCGATAGCGTCGTGCTCAAAGGTATCGCGACTAACATTCCGTTACTGAAGTTGATTTTGAACGACGGCACCTTCAAAGAAGGCGTTTACGATACCAATTATCTGCCACGTTTTATGGCTGAGCTTGATATTCCCGCGCTTATCGCTGAAATGGAAGCCGCTGCTGAAACCGTCGGTGTTGATACCGAGTCACTGCGTGTCGGCGAAAGTAATGAGCTGAAAGTCCTCGCCCAAGGCGCAGGTATCTTCTATACCTCCCCCGCCCCCGGTGAACCGGATTTCGTTAAAGAAGGTGACATAGTGACGGTTGAGCAAACTCTTGCGCTGACAGAGGCGATGAAGATGTTCTCGCAGGTCAACTTGGCCGGCTTTAACCGCCAAGGCGCGGTCCTCTATCCAGAGGATAAGCAGTATCGCATCGAGCGTATTCTTAACAGCAACGGCCAGCAAGTCTCCCAAGGTGACTTACTGTTTGTGGTTTCGCCCGTCGAAGCGTAACGCTTTGCGATAATCGCGCTGCAATTGTCAGCACTTTCTAATACCCGCCATACCGGCGGGTATTTTTTTGGCTTAAATTGTACCTTAAGCCCACGGGATGAAACGCTCGGCTGAAATCGGCTGAATTCACACCTATCGAATGTGCTGCTAAAAATCTCACCCCGTCGTCAACCCAAAAGCCCGATAGCAACATCAACCGTTAATGTCTGCCTTGCTGCATCACGGGATAGGCTACCACAGAGCATCATCTTAGCTGCGAGCAGCAGGAGGCGGATAACCGAAACATCGCCCAAGAGAAATCGATACAAACCAATACGAGCTAATACAAGTTAGTGCGAGCCAATACAAGTCAAGTGACGAGGGATGCGGCCATTTGCCATCGGCAACACACATAACGCCATTCACCATGCCAGCGGTTAGCGCTTAACCTTGGCTTACATCATGGCGACAAAACCGGCCAGCGCGCAATATCCCCGCTCAATCCTCGGTGCAAATACGCTATTTTCAGCAGCAAGGGGAAGGCAAATATCGAAAAAAGGCCAATATCATTTAAAAATCAGGATTTTTAGTTTTTTTATCAATTGCCTGAAATTTAAGCGAAAGAATTTTATTTGGTTGTTTTAATATGTTTTTATGCCGATTTTTTTAAAATTTATCGCGACTTTAGTGTGAAAAAGTGCAAGAGCCATTTGCGCGCAGCGGGGTTCCAATTTACAATATGCGCCTAAAATAATCTGATGTGCGGTGTGTCGGTGTTTGTCGCATACTCCGTCTACTTCTTAAACTAATCATTAAAGTTGAATCATGACCGAATTATCCAAATACAGAAACATTGGTATCTTCGCTCACGTTGACGCGGGTAAAACCACGACCACCGAGCGTATCCTTAAGCTAACCGGTAAAATCCATAAGTTAGGTGAAGTTCACGATGGTGAATCAACCACAGACTTCATGGTTCAGGAAGCTGAGCGTGGTATTACTATTCAGTCAGCAGCAGTAAGCTGTTTCTGGAAAGATCACCGTTTCAACGTTATCGACACCCCTGGGCACGTTGACTTCACCGTTGAAGTTTACCGTTCTCTGAAAGTGCTTGATGGCGGTATCGCTGTATTCTGTGGTTCTGGTGGTGTTGAGCCTCAGTCAGAAACTAACTGGCGCTATGCGAACGAATCAGAAGTTGCTCGTATCATCTTCGTAAACAAGTTAGACCGTATGGGTGCTGACTTCTTACGTGTTGTTAAGCAAACTAAAGACGTATTAGCTGCTAACCCACTGGTTATGGTTCTGCCAATCGGTATCGAAGACGAATTTACCGGTGTTGTTGACCTGTTAACTCGTAAAGCTTACGTATGGGATGACTCAGGTATTCCAGAAAACTTCGAAGTGAAAGATGTTCCTGCGGACATGGTTGACTTAGTTGAAGAATACCGTGAAATGCTGATCGAAACTGCTGTTGAGCAAGATGACGATCTGATGGAAGCTTACATGGAAGGCGAAGAGCCATCTATTGAAGACCTGAAACGTTGTATCCGTAAGGGTACTCGTACAATGGCATTCTTCCCAACATTCTGTGGTTCTGCTTTCAAAAACAAAGGTATGCAACTGGTGCTAGACGCTGTTGTTGACTACCTGCCAGCACCAGACGAAGTTGATCCACAACCGTTAACTGACGAAGAAGGTAACGAAACTGGCGAATACGCTATCGTTTCTGCTGACGAGTCATTAAAAGCATTAGCGTTCAAGATCATGGATGACCGTTTCGGCGCCCTGACCTTCGTACGTATCTATGCTGGCCGCCTGAAGAAAGGTGACACCATTCTTAACAGTGCAACTGGTAAGACTGAGCGTATCGGCCGTATGTGCGAAATGTATGCAAACGATCGTATCGAAATTGAATCAGCTGAAGCTGGTGACATTATCGCTATCGTGGGCATGAAGAACGTACAAACTGGTCACACTCTGTGTGATGTGAAACACCCATGTACGCTTGAAGCGATGGTGTTCCCAGAGCCAGTTATTTCTATCGCAGTTGCGCCAAAAGATAAAGGCGGCAGCGAGAAGATGGCTATCGCTATCGGTAAGATGATCGCAGAAGATCCATCATTCCGCGTAGAAACTGACGAAGATTCAGGTGAAACCATCCTTAAAGGTATGGGTGAACTGCACTTAGACATTAAAGTGGACATCCTGAAGCGTACTTACGGTGTTGAGCTGATCGTGGGTGAGCCACAAGTAGCCTACCGTGAAACCATTACTCAAATGGTTGAAGACCAATACACCCACAAGAAACAATCTGGTGGTTCTGGTCAATTCGGTAAGATTGAATACGTTATTCGTCCTGGTGAGCCAAACTCTGGCTTCACGTTCAAGTCTTCTGTTGTTGGTGGTAACGTTCCTAAGGAATACTGGCCAGCCGTTGAGAAAGGCTTCGCGAGCATGATGAACACGGGTACTATCGCTGGCTTCCCAGTGTTAGACGTTGAGTTCGAACTGACTGACGGTGCTTACCACGCAGTTGACTCTTCAGCCATCGCGTTCGAAATCGCTGCTAAAGCGGCATTCCGTCAATCTATTGCTAAAGCCAAGCCACAACTGCTTGAGCCAATCATGAAAGTTGACGTGTTCAGCCCAGATGACAACGTGGGTGACGTGATCGGTGACTTAAACCGTCGTCGTGGCATGATCAAAGACCAAGTTGCTGGTGTAACTGGTGTTCGCGTTAAGGCTGATGTTCCGTTATCAGAAATGTTCGGTTATATCGGTACTCTGCGTACTATGACTTCAGGCCGTGGTCAGTTCTCTATGGAGTTCTCACACTACAGCCCATGTCCAAACAGCGTTGCGGACAAAGTTGTTGAGCAAGTTAAAGAGCGTAAAGCTGCTGAAGCTAAGAAGTAATTCTTAACGCAATCAGAATAGAAACCGCTGCTAAGCCTAGGCTAGCAGCGGTTTTTTTATGGGTGTCATATTCTGTTTGGCGTGTTTGGCGTGTTTGGCGTGTTTGACGTGTTTGATCTGATTGATATGTTTGGCGTCTAGCGTTGGCCATTCCATTGGCATACACACTTATAATCCGGTGTGCTGTTTACTTAATTCCAGTAAAGCGTTTGCGGCGGGGGTGAGGGGGAGGCTTTGGCGCCAGATGAGTGCTAAATCCCATGTCATTGCCGGTTGCATGGGCTTAAATACCAATTTGCTGTGACTTAATCGGTGGCAGATGGGCTCGGGTAAGATCGCAACGCCCATATCGGCTTCGACCATTGCCGCTAAAAAATCCCACTGTCCGGTACGAAAGGCGATATGCAGTGCCACACCTGCCTTACGGCTGAGGCGATTGATCAATTTTGCGAGGGAAAAATCCTCGTTATAGAGAATAAAGGGATAAGCCGCAAAATCCTGCCATTGCAGTTCGGTTTGATTCGCCAAGGGATGCCCCTCAGGCACACAAGCGAGTAACGGGTACTTAGTGAGAGGGTGATTCACTAATTCAGTTTTATGGGTGGTAGGCAGCGCGGTAAAGGCAATATCCAGACTGTTGTTTAATAGCGCTTGCTCGCAGCCAAAGCCACCGTATTCATACATTTGTAACTCAATGCCGGGGTAGCGTTTACGATAGCTTGTCAGTAAACCGATAATCAGGCTGCTCATCATCGGGCAAACCCCTAAACGCAATCTACCGGTTTTTAGACCAGTTAAATTACTCATATCTTCTTGTAATCTATGCCATTGGCCTAAAATTTCCCGGGCACTATGAGCAAAAATTTGTCCTGCTTGCGTGAGCTCCACCTTTTGATTGTTGCGGATCAACAATGTTTCGCCGAGGGTTTCTTCCAGCCGTTGAATGATCTTACTGAGGGTGGGTTGGGTGATAAAACATTTTTGGGCCGCGCGAGTAAAATTCTCGGTTTCGACTAAGGTGATAAAACATTGTAAGGTCTTGATTGGGATGTTCATGCGTAAATGGAATCCACACTATAGTATTAATTCATTTTACTGATAATCATCTAAGTATTACTTTGACTTTGTTAACAATTTAGAGGGGATACCGATGAAATCCAGTTCAAGTCTGTGGGTTGGCGCGTTATGGCAGGCTGCCATGCCATTAGCTAAAAAAGAGCAAAAAACTAAGCCTGTTGAGGCGATGCCCGCAACATTCACACCGCCTGCATTTGAGGTGAAAGAGCAGGTGAGTCCAGCCTAGGCTGAACTTGAGCGGGTTGCTTCGTGCAAGCGAGCAGTGTGCCGCGCACATGTTGTGTAGAAGAGGCTTCATCAATCAGGCTTTTTCGCTTACACGCTTACACGCTTACACGCTTACACGCTTACACGCTTACACGCTTACACGCTTACACGCTTACACGCTTACACGCTTACACGCTTACACGCTTACACGCTTACACGCTTACACGCTTA
>NZ_JBOFMC010000146.1:0-4293 GCF_051658185.1 Shewanella sp.
TGAGGATGCAAAATTCCACCTTGAGCGCTTAAAAAAAGTCGGCGCATTTAGCGTAAAAAGCTATAACCAACCAAGGCGCAATCAACGCCAACAAGTGATTGCCGCAGCGCGAGCGCTTGAAATGATGGTCGTTCCCGAAGGGGGCAGTTTATTACAGCACAACCTAAGCATGATTGCCGACGGGCACACCACCATTGAACACTCCTTACCTGCAGCAGCCATTTACGATGATATTAAACAGTTTTGGAGCCAAACAAAGGTAAGTTACACCCCAACACTCGTGGTCGCTTATGGGGGGATTTCTGGAGAAAACTATTGGTATGATAAAACCGACGTTTGGGCGCACCCGAGGTTATCTCGCTACGTACCGGCAGACATTCTACAGGCCAGATCCATGCGCCGCCCCCACGCACCAGACAACCATTACAACCACATTAACGTGGCCAAAGTTGCCAATGAACTTGACCATCTAGGCATTCATCCAAACATTGGTGCTCATGGCCAACGTGAAGGTTTGGCCGCCCACTGGGAGATGTGGATGTTTGCCCAAGGTGGTATGGATAATATGGCCGTATTAAAAACGGCCACCATCAACCCGGCTGCCACCTTTGGCTTAGACCATCAATTAGGCTCAATTAAATCCGGCAAGCTAGCCGACCTCATCGTGATTGATGGCGATCCCTTAGCGGATATCCGGGTGACGGATAAGGTCACCTACACTATGGTCAACGGTAATTTGTTTGATGCTGAAACAATGCATCAACTCAATGGTGACCAAGTGCAACGAAAACCGTTCTATTTTGAAAAGCGCTAAGCGAGACCAACAAGGACCACAACAACCAGCTGCCAGCCGCAACCCTCGCCGGCTAGCGGCTCCTTGTTATGCCGCGTGATAACACAAAATCATACACTCAAGTCTCATAACATGAACCCGCTTGTTCCACGTGGAACAGGCGGGTTCATGGTGCAGCCACAACGCAACGTTACCAAATAAACCAAATCAATTGACGGTAAGTCAGCTCCTTAGTCTATTGCTTCAATCCCGCACTTGATGGTCGCGGCAACAGGCATCGTAGACCATGCAATCGACAAGATGATCGTTGACCATGCCAACCGCCTGCATAAAGGCATAACAAATCGTTGGGCCAACAAAATTAAACCCTAACTTTTTTAACGCCTTGGACATCGCCTCTGACTCGGGAGTTTGCGACGGCATCTGCGCCATCGAACTAAAGCGATTCACAATAGGCTTGCCCCCAACAAAGCTCCATAAAAATGTCGAAAAATCCTGACCACTGGCAGTGTAAGCAAGGTACCCTTTAGCATTGCGAATAATCGACTCTATTTTTAATCGATTACGCACAATGCCCGCATTGGTCATCAACTCAGCCACTTTTATCTCATCGAAAGTGGCAATAATCGCAGGATCAAAATTTGCAAAGGCCTGCTCATAATTTTGTTGTTTCTTAAGAATCGTTATCCAAGATAAACCTGCCTGCTGGCCATCAAGGCATAACTTGGCAAACAACTCCTTGGCGTCATACACCGGACGCCCCCAAACATGATCATGGTACGCTCGGTATAAAGGATCATCTCCCACCCAACCACAACGATTCCCATCCATAGCCCTTGCCTTCTCTCGTTTTCATCGAAGGTAAAAAATAACCTACATAAGCCGAGATCTACAAGGTATAATCGAAACCATTTTCTATTCAGGCTAACGGCAGTAGACAAGTAGACATGACGACGAAACACGACGTAAAAACATTTCAGGGTTTTATTCTAACCCTGCAGGAATATTGGGCACAGCAAGGCTGCGCTATCGTTCAACCTCTCGATATGGAAGTGGGTGCAGGCACATTCCACCCGCAAACCTTCCTGCGCTCTCTAGGGCCAGAGCCGATGAGCAGCGCCTATGTGCAGCCATCGCGCCGCCCAACCGATGGTCGCTACGGTGAAAATCCCAACCGTCTGCAGCACTACTACCAGTTCCAAGTCGTGTTAAAACCGTCACCGGATAATATCCAAGAACTTTACTTAGGCTCGCTGCAAGCTCTGGGCATTGATACCCAAATCCATGATATCCGCTTTGTGGAAGACAACTGGGAATCGCCAACCTTAGGCGCTTGGGGTTTAGGCTGGGAAGTCTGGCTAAACGGTATGGAAGTCACCCAGTTTACCTACTTCCAACAGGTCGGGGGCTTAGAGTGCAGCCCGGTCACCGGTGAAATCACCTACGGTTTAGAACGCTTAGCGATGTACATCCAAGGTGTAGATAGTGTTTACGATCTCGTTTGGACCGACGGGCCGATGGGCCGTATCACCTATGGCGATGTATTCCACCAAAACGAAGTGGAGCAATCCACCTATAACTTCGAACACGCCGATGTAGACTTTATGTTTGCTCTGTTCGATCAATGCGAAAAGATGTGTCAGCACTTATTATCGCTTGAAAAACCGTTACCTCTACCCGCCTATGAGCAAGTCATGAAAGCCTCACACGCCTTCAACCTGCTCGACGCTCGCCATGCCATTTCGGTCACTGAACGTCAGCGGTATATCCTACGCGTTCGCACTATGGCTAAGGCTGTAGCAGAATCCTATTATCAGGCTCGCGAAGCGCTTGGCTTCCCAATGTGTAAGTAGAGGTAACCACATGAATTTTGAAAACTTACTCATCGAGTTAGGTACGGAAGAGCTGCCGCCAAAAGCGCTGCGCAAATTAGCCGAGTCTTTCTTAGCTAACTTTACTGAAGAATTAACCAAAGCCGATTTAGCCTTTAAATCTGCCGTTTGGTACGCAGCGCCCCGTCGTCTGGCGATTAACGTGACTGAACTTGCCTTAGCTCAAGCAGATAAAATCGTTGAAAAACGCGGCCCAGCCGTGAGCTCAGCCTTTGATGCCGAAGGCAATCCCACTAAAGCAGCCGAAGGTTGGGCGCGGGGTAACGGTATCACCGTTGATCAAGCTGAGCGCTTGGTTACCGACAAAGGTGAATGGCTGGTTTATCACGCCAAGGTCGAAGGCGTAGAAACCAAGAGCTTAGTGGCTGCTATGGCACAACGCGCCCTGGATAAGTTACCCATCCCTAAGCCAATGCGCTGGGGCAGCAACAAGACGCAATTTATTCGCCCGGTTCACACCGCCACTATGCTGCTAGGCAGTGAGTTAATTGAAGGCGAATTGCTCGGGATTACATCGGCGCGCAATATTCGCGGTCATCGTTTTATGGGGACGGGCTTTGAGCTTGACCATGCGGATAACTACCTGACGCAGCTGAAAGAAAAAGGTAAAGTCATTGCCGATTACGAAAGCCGCAAAGCCTTAATCAAAGCCGACGCCGAAAAAGCAGCCGCGAAAATAGGCGGCACCGCGGATATCGAAGATGATCTACTGGAAGAAGTGACCTCTTTGGTTGAATGGCCAGTCGTATTAACCGCAAGCTTTGAAGAAAAGTTCTTAAACGTCCCGTCAGAAGCCTTGGTGTACACCATGAAGGGCGATCAAAAGTACTTTCCTGTCTTTGATGCGGCCGGCAAATTACTGCCAAACTTTATCTTTGTAACCAACATCGAATCTAAAGATCCTGCACAAATCATTGCCGGTAACGAAAAAGTGGTTCGCCCACGCTTGGCCGATGCTGAGTTCTTCTTTAATACCGACAAAAAGCACACGCTAGAATCACGTTTACCGAGTCTTGAAACCGTCTTGTTCCAGCAACAGCTCGGCACCTTAAAAGACAAAGTCACGCGTATCTCTGCCCTCGCCGCCTTTATTGCTGAGCAAACAGGTGCAAATGCCGTGGATGCTGCTCGCGCGGGTTTATTATCAAAAACCGATTTGATGACCAATATGGTGATGGAGTTTACCGACACTCAAGGCACTATGGGCATGCACTACGCTCGCCTCGACGGTGAAACCGAAGCGGTAGCCATTGCTCTAGAAGAGCAATATAAGCCTAAGTTTTCTGGCGATACGGTTCCGACAGCAGCGGTTTCATGCGCCGTTGCCTTAGCAGATAAACTCGATACTTTAGTCGGTATCTTTGGTATTGGTCAGGCCCCCAAGGGCGCAGCCGACCCATTTGCCCTGCGCCGCGCAGCCATCGGTGTACTACGGATTATTGTTGAGAATAAACTGCCGCTGGACTTAGTCACCCTGATTGCGAAGGCTCAAGCACTGCATGGTGCTAACCTAAGCAACGCAAATGCAGCGGACGAAGTGCTCGAGTTCCTCATGGCCCGCTTCCGCGCGTGGTACCAAGATAAAGGTATCGATGTTGACGTGATCCT
>NZ_JBOFMC010000147.1:0-7960 GCF_051658185.1 Shewanella sp.
CAGTTGTGGGGCTTATCTTTATGGTGCGCATGGAAGGAGTCGAACCTCCGACCGCCTGGTTCGTAGCCAGGTACTCTATCCAGCTGAGCTACATGCGCACTGTTTTCTATCAATTTCTAGCAACAAGAAATGGCGGAGAAGGAGGGATTCGAACCCTCGATGGGAGATAAAGCCCATACTCCCTTAGCAGGGGAGCGCCTTCGGCCACTCGGCCACCTCTCCGTTTTCTTGGCGCACATATTACTGTTTGACGAAAATAAGTCAAACCCTTTTTCTAAAACCCATATCGTTTGGACTGTTTTTAATCACATTGCTGGTATATCAAGCCAATGCATTGATTTACGCTAGTCTTTGGCTTTTAAAAATAAAAAAAGCCAGTTAAAAAACTGACTCTTCTGTTGTCATTACTGATGCCATAATACGTCGAAATTAAGGCGATATTAGAAATTACCACCTTCTGATGGCGAACCTGATTTTTCAGATTGGATACGTTGGTAGATTTCTTCACGATGCACAGAAACCTCTTTCGGCGCATTCACACCAATCCGCACTTGATTGCCTTTCACCCCCAACACTGTCACAGTGACTTCATCACCGATCATCAGTGTTTCACCAACACGACGAGTCAAAATTAGCATTCGATAGCTCCTTCATTTCCTAATTCAGCTTACACACGGCACTCATCCGGTAGATGTGCTTATTATAAGGTCAGCTTAGTACAAATTAATAGTACGCAATACTGAAAGCGTTATTTAATTACACCTTATTTAATTCAAAAGCGTGATGTAACGCTCTAACCGCCTTGTGTAAGTCCCTTTCGTCGATGACGGTTGACAACTTACTGCCCGAGGTCGAGAGTAACTTAGCATGGATTGTTTCATTCCCCAAGACCTCTAACATCTTAGTGAGTAACCCATTTTTTGTTTGCAACCCTTTTCCCACTAAAGAGACTTTGGCACGTTGTCGTTCGACAATTAACGGGCCCAATTTAAGGCTCTCGCTTAGCGCCTCTAGCTCTTGCAGCAAGATATCAACTTTAGCGTCAGCCAACATTAAGCTCACGCAATCTGCTGGTGCAGCCTCATTAAGCTTTAACGGCGTGCTAACTTCCACGTCAATCTGCAGCCTTGCTAAGCATGCAAGCAGAGCTTGATAACGCTCACTTGCCGTAAACAAGCCTTCAATCGTCAAAGTCGCGAGGGCTTTATTGATGGCTATCCCTTGGACAAAAGAGGTCATGGTCCGTTCAGATTCATCGCTAAATTGGATCAAGGTGCCCTGACCGGCCTCAAAACTCGACAGCACACGCAGGGGCACCTTAAAGCGCTGGGCATATTCAACGCAATCGGGATGCAATACCTTGGCGCCAAGCTTTGCCATTTCCAGCATCACATCAAACCCAATGACCTCCAGCCGCCGAGCATTACTCTCGATATTAGGATCGGTCGTAAATACTCCGGGGACATCGGTAAATATCTGACATTCGTCAGCCTGTAACGCAGCCGCCAGAGCCACGGCAGTAGTGTCTGAGCCGCCCCGTCCAAGAGTCGTCACATCGCCATTTGGCGCGATACCTTGAAATCCAGCGACGATAGGCACTATACCTTCGGCCAGCAACGCCGCTAAATATTGAGTATCGACACGCTCGATACTCGCTCGGCCAAACTGACTATTGGTATGAATTTGCACCTGTCTCCCCGTAAGAGACTTCGCGCGAACGCCACGGCGCTGCAGCGCCATGGCCATTAATGCAATCGTGACCTGCTCACCGGTTGAGACCAACATATCAAGCTCACGGGCACTCGCGCGGGGATCGATTTGCGCCGCCAGCGCGAACAGTCGATTCGTTTCCCCTGCCATGGCCGATAGCACTATTACCTGTTGCTCACCGGTTTGAGCGGATTTTGCAATCTGCTCAGCGACGACTTCGATACGCTCGATTGAACCTACCGAAGTGCCGCCAAACTTTTTCACAAAAAGCTTGTTACGACTAAGCTTTCGTTTATCGAGCACAGCAACCTCTTAAGCTAAACGCTCAGTAATCCAAGGTAAGACTTGAGCTAAAGCCGCATCCAGATTCTCTGGTTGACTACCACCCGCTTGCGCCATATCAGGGCGACCGCCGCCTTTGCCACCAACTTGCGCGGCGATCATCGCAACCAGTTCACCGGCTTTGACTTTGGCAACTAAGTCATTGCTCACACCCGCGATAAGGTTCACTTTACCTTCTTGTGCAACACCGAGCACGATGACGGCGGATTTGAGCTTTTGTTTAAGCTCATCTTGCAAGCCACGCAGCGCACCTGCTTCAACGCCTTCAAGCTGCTTGATCAGCACGTTGACGCCATTAACCACAACCGCATCACCCGCTAAATCAGCACTCGCTGCAGCCGCCAACTTATCTTTAAGTTGCTGCATGTCTTTTTCAAGTTGCTTCATTTTATCTAATTGAGCTTTCAGTTTGGTAACCACTGAATGAGCATCACCTTTCAGAAGCGCGGCGGCTTCCTCAAGCTCAGATTGTTGCTGGGCGACATAAGCCATAGCCGCCGCCCCAGTGACCGCTTCGATACGACGCACGCCAGCGGCAATACCGCCTTCGGAGGTGATCTTAAACAGTCCAATGTCACCAGTGCGGCCGACATGCGTA
Source organism: Shewanella sp. (assembly GCF_051658185.1). Classification (GTDB taxonomy): domain Bacteria; phylum Pseudomonadota; class Gammaproteobacteria; order Enterobacterales; family Shewanellaceae; genus Shewanella. The sequence continues at coordinate 2,651 of NZ_JBOFMC010000147.1, forward strand.
CCACCACAAAGCTCGATAGAAAAATCGCCCATGGTCACAACACGAACCTGTGCATCATACTTTTCACCAAAGAGCGCCATCGCGCCTTTTTCTTTAGCCTCATCAATCGCCATTTCAGCCACTTTCAGTTCATGATTACGGCGAATTTGCGTATTGACTAACTCTTCAACCTGCTTAAGTTCGCAAGGTTTTACGGCTTCAAAATGGGAGAAATCGAAACGTAGACGCTCTGGGTCAACCAATGAGCCTTTTTGGCTAACATGGGTGCCCAACACTTGGCGCAGTGCGGCATGCAATAAGTGAGTCACAGAGTGGTTTAACTGAGTGCGGTGACGCAGCTTTTTATCCACTTTGGCCTCAAGCACTTGACCCACGCTTAAGCTGCCAGAGGTTAATGTGCCTTTATGGCCTGACGCTTGACCGAATTTTTGCGTATCGTTAACTGTAAATTCAATGCCTTGGGCCACTAATACGCCCTTATCGCCTACCTGACCACCGGATTCGGCATAAAATGGCGTCACATCGAGTACGACAACGGCTTCATCACCGATGTTGATCGTAGGTACTGACTCGCCATTCACAAAAAGGGCGGTCACGTTAGCCTTGCCAGTGAGATCTGAGTAACCACAGAATGCCGTTTCAGCATCAATCTTCAGTGCTGCATTATAATCAGCACCGAAGTTACCCGCGGCTTGTGCACGGCTACGTTGCTCCGCCATCGCGGCCTCAAAGCCCGCTTCATCGACAATGATATTACGCTCACGACACACGTCAGCGGTTAGATCCACCGGGAAACCGTAGGTGTCGTACAGTTTAAAGACTGTTTCACCGTCTAAGGTGTCACCTTGTAATTCGTTTAATGCACTATCCAGAATGCCTAGGCCACGCTCTAATGTACGGGCAAACTGCTCTTCCTCTGCTTTAAGCGCTTTTTCAACAATAACTTGAGTTTCAGCTAGACCTTTAGCTGCATCGCCCATCACGTCAATCAGCGTCGGCACTAACTTGTAGAAGAAGGCCTCTGTCGCCCCTAATTTATTACCATGACGCACAGCGCGGCGAATAATACGGCGCAGTACATAGCCACGACCTTCGTTTGATGGCATCACACCATCGGCAACTAAGAATGCGCAAGAACGAATATGATCGGCAATCACGCGTAGCGACTTGTTAGACAAGTCAGTCACACCAATGATTTCGGCGGCTTTGGCGATCAAAGCGCGGAAAATATCGATTTCATAGTTAGAATGAACGCCTTGCATAATTGCCGCAATACGCTCAATGCCCATGCCAGTATCGACGGAAGGTTTTGGCAATGGCAACATTTCACCCGAAGCTTGGCGGTTGTATTGCATAAACACAATATTCCAAATTTCGATAAAACGATCGCCATCTTCTTCAGGGCTGCCAGGACGGCCACCCCAAATATGATCGCCGTGGTCGTAAAAAATTTCGGTACAAGGGCCACAGGGGCCAGTATCACCCATTTGCCAGAAGTTATCAGAAGCATAAGGAGCGCCTTTGTTATCACCGATACGAATGATATTTTCGGCCGCGACGCCTATTTTTTTATTCCAAATTTCAAAAGCTTCATCGTCTGTTTGATACACAGTGACACAAAGACGTTCCTTGGGCAGCTTTAGGGTTTCAGTTAAAAATAACCACCCAAAACGGATTGCCTCTTCTTTGAAATAATCACCAAAACTGAAGTTACCTAACATTTCAAAGAAGGTATGGTGACGCGCGGTATAGCCCACATTGTCTAAATCGTTGTGTTTCCCCCCCGCGCGGACGCAGCGCTGCGCCGTGGTCGCTCGTGTATAACTACGCTTATCCATGCCCAGAAACACGTCCTTGAACTGGTTCATTCCGGCATTGGTAAACAATAGCGTGGGATCATTGCTGGGTACGAGAGAACTACTGTCCACAACTTGATGACCATGGCTGCGGAAAAATTCGAGGAAAGCACTTCTAAGCTCTGCTGTAGTTTGATACATGAAATCGTCCTGAATTGGGTAAGCATCACCAGCTACACCATAGGTAGCCGTATTTCTATTTGCCCAGCATTATAAGCAGACTAAGGAAGGACGACCAGCCTTGATTGCTGATATACACGCCAGTCATTTAATATTTTAAGCAAGATCGCCTATCGCAGATCTGATAAAGCAAATGGCCGCATTTTATATGGCATGGTACGGAAGAATTCCGTGTAAGGAGAATAAACGTGGGTAAGGAGCTTGGCAATAACATACTCACGGGGAGAATGAGGCCCCAGATAAGACTCGCGAAGGCCGCAAAAAAGGAACATTCGCGGACAATATTAAACACTCGATTGAACACTATCGTCCTGCTAAGTCACTGACCAAAAGTATTGGCGAATCGCGCTCAGCGACCTAGAGTAAAATTAAGTATTTCCGCATTATGTGCCGCGGTATGACTTCAGTCATTAATATCATCGTCACTTAAGTCAACATCAAGTGAGTGAATCAACATCAGTCAGTCGACATCAAACGAGTCGTCATTAAACGAACTACCATCAAGCGCGTAAATCACTTGCTCATAGCTAAAACCCTGACCCATTAAAAAGCGAACGCGCTTCGCCTTTTCTTTAGCAAGAAGCGCATGGGACGCGCCACTCATATCAACACGAGTAGCCCCGAACTTTTTCAGAGCCTTAGCCTTGGCTAATTCAAACCAATCGCACCCACTGTTGGCAAGGGCAACTTCAATACACTCTTTAGCAAGGCCTTTTTGCGCAATCGCTTGGCGTATACGTATAGGACCGTGGCCGCGACTAATGTGGCTGCGCACCAGTAACTGGGCGTAACGGCTATCGCTGATAAATCCCGACGCTTCGCATTCATTGAGTACCGCATCAATTTCAGCCTGTTCAAACCCCTTTTCGAGCAGTTTCTGACACACTTGTTGGCGGGAGTAATCGCGGCGCGCTAATAGCGCGACCGCGAATTGACGGGCTGACTGGCTCAGAAAATTTCGCCTGTTTCTAAGTCAATATTGCCTTCACTGCTATCATCCTCAGAAGATGATGCGAGGGCACTTGGATTGCTTAACAGTAACTCACGTAATAATTTATCAATTTCAGCGGCAATGGCAGGATTCTCAGTCAAATATTTACCCGCATTGGCGCGGCCTTGGCCGATTTTATCGCCTTTATAGCTATACCATGCGCCAGCCTTTTCAATGAGCTTATGGGCAACCCCAAGGTCAACCAACTCACCAGTACGGTTAATCCCTTGACCGTAAAGAATTTGGAATTCGGCCTGTTTAAATGGGGCCGCCACTTTATTCTTGACCACTTTCACGCGGGTTTCGTTACCGACAACCTCATCACCATCTTTAATCGCTCCAGTGCGACGAATATCTAAGCGCACAGAGGCATAAAACTTCAGCGCATTACCACCGGTGGTAGTCTCTGGATTACCAAACATCACCCCAATCTTCATCCGGATTTGGTTGATAAAGATCAGCAAAGTGTTTGATTGCTTTAAATTACCGGCAAGCTTACGCATCGCCTGGCTCATCATACGCGCCGCTAAGCCCATATGAGAATCACCAATCTCGCCTTCGATCTCAGCTTTAGGCGTTAATGCCGCAACCGAGTCAACAACAATAACGTCAACAGCGCCAGAACGGGTTAACGCATCACAAATCTCTAGCGCTTGCTCACCGGTATCGGGTTGAGAACAGAGTAAATTATCAATATCTACGCCTAATTTTTTAGCATAGATAGGGTCTAAAGCATGCTCGGCATCGATAAAGGCACAGGTTTTACCTTCACGCTGCGCGGCTGCAATCACTTCTAAGGTTAAGGTCGTTTTACCACTGCTCTCTGGGCCATAGATCTCAACAATCCGCCCCATTGGTAAACCTCCGGCGCCTAAAGCCACATCTAGCGATAGCGAACCGGTAGAGATGGTTTCTACATCCATAGAGCGATCTTCGCCCAGCTTCATGATGGAGCCTTTACCAAACTGCTTTTCAATTTGGCTCAATACCGCAGCAAGTGCTTTCTCTTTGTTTGGATCAACCTTCATTCCTGTTCCCTCATCTAGACAGCTTGTAGACTGTCAAAAGTGATATTCAATTTACTCAGCGGCAATGCAAACTGCCAATTGCTTTCTGCCTTAATCTGCTGACTAGTATACTGTACAATCATACAGTATCAAGAGCTGTGACCGAATTATTTTTACCTCGGTGCATCGTCCATATTGACCATTGCTCGCGCGAAGAAAGCACAAATATCGCTACCATGTGGGGAATATCTGCATTCGCTGGCACAATTTCCCGTAATTTATTGCTAAGATTGGCGCAGCTTATTTTGGGTAGTCTTGGCCGTCAATCGCGACTGTATCGCAGCGGCAAACTCCTTGCTCTCGCCCTTGGGGCTGTCACAACGGACGATAACGATTTAATGAATGTAATTGATACCGATGATTTAGAAAAACATACTCCAATGATGCGTCAATATTTGACCATGAAGGCAGAACATCACGATATGTTACTGTTTTATCGTATGGGCGACTTCTATGAACTCTTTTATGACGATGCCAAGCGCGCCTCTGAGTTATTAGGCATTTCGCTGACTGCCCGCGGCAAAAGTGGTGGCGATCCCATTCCGATGGCAGGCATTCCTTACCATGCGGTGGAAGGCTATCTGGCGAAACTGGTACAAATTGGTCAATCAGTTGCGATTTGTGAGCAAATTGGCGATCCCGCGACGTCCAAAGGCCCCGTTGAGCGCAAAGTGGTCCGTATCGTCACGCCCGGCACCTTAACCGATGAGGCGCTGTTGCAAGAGCGCCAAGATAATCTGCTGGCGGCGGTGTATCAGGGGAAAATAGGCTTTGGTTATGCCACGCTTGATGTCTCATCTGGCCGCTTTGTGATTGCCGAATTAGAGACTAAAGAAGCCCTCGAAGCCGAATTACAGCGCACTCATCCGGTCGAAATTCTTTACAGCGAAGATTTTACTGAGCTCGGCTTATTGACCCACTTTAAAGGAAAGCGCCGCCGCCCCGAATGGGAATTTGATTACGATACCAGTATCAAACTGTTGCTGGCACAATTGGGCACGAAAGATCTCCACGGCTTTGGCATTAGCGATGCGCGCCTATCCTTGCAAGCCGCGGGCTGCCTCATGCAATACGTTAAAGATACCCAACGTACTGCCCTGCCCCATATCAATGCCATTACTCGCTTTAATCAAACCGATACCATAGTGCTTGATGCGGCGACTCGGCGCAATTTGGAGCTCACCCAAAATCTCGCCGGTGGCCGTGACAATACTTT
>NZ_JBOFMC010000148.1:0-6588 GCF_051658185.1 Shewanella sp.
TTAAGTGCTCAAGAAAAATTAACTGTAAACTCAGTGCCATAACCATTAAGCATACAGGTTAATTTTTCATCGAAAGTTTCCTTGCCCCAAGCAATGAAACGCTGCCAACGATGCTTCGCTTCGCGCCAGACCATTTCGATTAAATTGAGCTCAGGGCTATACGCAGGCAAAAAAACTAGCAACATATAGTGCTGTAAAAACCACCGATTGAGGTGCTCATGGTCGATATGGTGATGAATACTCGCATTATCGAGCACAACAAAAGTGGGGGTTTGGCCATCTAGCTTCTTAGCTAAATAGCTAAACTATCTAAAAGAAAAAAATGGGGTCAGGTCTTTCATTTTGACTTCCGCCATAAAACATTCATTTTATGGTGTTATTTTTCTTCCAACAATCCGGCTAACTAATGAATAATGGATGCCAAAATATTCTCCAATTTGTTTTAAGGTATATCCACCTGAACGATAGGATTGAATAATTGCCTCATCACGCGTGGTAAAAATTTGTTGGTATTCTGATAATGCCTTTGGCACTAAACGTCTCTGTTTTAATGGGATTTCTGATAAATCGCCAACTAACAGGTCTTGCAACTCTTGGTGCTTTTTAACAAATTCTTCATCGCCAAGATATATTTGGTGTTTAAGGTCATTCCAAACGCATCGATTCAAGCCATCTTCAACAAACCTTATGTACGCATTTATTGCACTGACTCGGTCATTACCAAAACAACTCAAAATAGCATCAGTTGCCAGCCAATCAGGTGATTTATTTTTACCGATGGTAAATGACCAACTACTCCAAGGCCAATCTTCGAGTTTATCAACCATTTTAGCGCGCAGTGGATTCAGCACAATATAACGGCAAAGCTCTAATAGATACACTTCTTTATCTACTAAAATTGCTTTATAACGCCCTTGGAAAATATGCCCAACTCGATGATGTTTTTTATTCATCGCCTGAGTAAAAACGCCATTTAACTGACGCATTCCTTTGCTTAAATTACCATCAGGTGTTTCCAGCAAAAGATGGTAATGATTATCCATCAAACAATAGGCATGAATAATCCAATTGCGCTGCGAACAGACCGCATCAAGAATATCTAAATACAGCTCAAAATCGCCCTCTTCAAAATAAATGGCCTTTCTTTCATTCCCTCGCGCAGTGATATGATACAACGCACCTGCAAATTCTAATCGCAATGGCCTGCTCATAATGAATCCCCTGTGTGATTTACACGTATCATCATTAGAATAACCAAAAAATTAAAGCATGCAAAATGAAAGACCTGACCCAATTATTTTTCTCATAATGAATCTCCTGTTATTTACACCAATCATCATAAGAATAACAAAAATTTAAATCATGCAAAATGAAAGACCTGACCCTATTTCCCTATGCTTATCCGAAAAATTTGTTTATGTCATCAATGAATACTTTTACAGATTTTTTTGTTAATTCCTCCTTGTTTTTTATAAAGGCAATAGCCTCTTCTTGCTGACTAATTGCCAATGCTACCCCATCATAACCGTATGCTATACCACATCTTAATGATTCATCAGGATGCCATTCTTCTTTTGTTACACCATCATCAGGTATAATAATTGGAATACACCCACATAAAATTGCGAACCACGTATATGCCGTATAAGCATCATAAGATATAAAATATTTTGATTTCTTCAAAACACTTGCCACTTCTGAGTGACTTAAACCGTCGATTAGTATAGAGTTTTCTACATCATGAACTATTTTTTTACCTTTTCCTTTTCTAATACAATACGCTATTTGTTCTTTTTTTTCTGGGAGGTTACGTTTGTTATATAAATCAAAAAATAAGTGGGTTACCTCTAGTTTATTTTTTGACAATATAGAGCCTTGCTTCGGAACATAATTTAGACCAAAGCTTCCATATGAAAAATATATTTCATTTTTACCGTACTCTACATTTCCCGTATGATATCCTGGGTTATGTAAAAACCAACGAACTACATGTTTAGCTTTTAGGGGATTTCCATTAATGATTTCAGGATAAAGCGCTATACTATATTCTTTTGCTTTTTTTGATATACAGTGCTCAACAGGTGTATTAAATAACTTGTTTGTTTTATACTTAAAACTATTTAAAAAAAACCATTTAATCCATTTTAACATTCTTTTTATAGGATTGGATCTGCATTGAGGAAATGTCGGGACTAATACAGAATCACCACCGATAGAATTAATAGTATGGCATAATTTATGTAAAGCAATTATTCCGCCAATATTTTCATTATACGATGGGGAATATATATATATTTTATGCTTTCTATTTATCGACTGATGCATGCAGCAAAACCTCAACCTCTAGTATATTTGCTTTTCTATTTTTTATTTTTTTTGCTGGCACCCCCATATAAATACCAAATGCCTCGCAATCTTTGGTAACTAAAGAAAGCGAACCAACGGCAGCACCTTCATGTAAGGTAACACCGGGAAGAATTACTGACCCAGACCCGATGATGACATGCTTATGTAACATCACATCAGCATGTGTCACGTTGGTATATTGACTAGGTACCATTGGATTAGTCATATATTCACCACTGTAGTCATCATTGCTTGAATAAATAGCAACTTTAGATGAAATATTTACAAAATCAGATAGCGTTATTTTACCTGCACCAATTAATGAACTATAGACTGCAATATGCACATAACTACCAATATCAATCCCACCCTCTCCAGCGGAGAGTACGCAAAAATCATCAATGCGCACATTGCTACCAATTCGAATACGATGGGCCGCATAAATTGATGCTTTATTGGAGATAAGTACATTATCTCCAATATCAGCAAACCCCATATTAATTAATTCTGCATGAGAAAGAAAAGCCATACCATCAAGCCTCTTGAACTAAAGAAATAATTAACTGCTGATCGATTAGAGATAATTCATGGAAAATTGGCAAACATAATACCTTATCGGCCAATTTATTGGCTTTAGACAAGTTATCTTGCAGGGCGCTAGGTAACCCACGATACATCGGCATGTTACTAATCAGTGGGTAAAAATAGCGCCGAGATAAAATGTTATTGCTTTTTAGCTTTTCATATAACTCATTCCGGCTTAATGGATATTCGTCTTCGATTAAAATAGGAAAATAAGAAAAATTGCTATTAGCCTGCTGATTATGCTGATAAAGCGAAATTCCTTTAACATCAGCTAAAGCTGCACGATAACGCGTATCAATCACTGCACGCTGTGCCATCGCTTCATCGATATGCTGCAACTGGACAAGGCCAAAAGCCGCATTAATTTCACTCATTTTGCCGTTAATACCTGGCGCGGTAACAGTCAATTCATCAGCGATACCAAAATTTTTCAAACGATCAATTCGTTGCTTTGTTTTAGCGTCAGGACTAATAATCGCACCGCCCTCAAATGTATTGAATACCTTTGTCGCATGAAAACTCAGTATTGATAAATCGCCCCAGCGCAATAAACTTTTATCTTTGTAATCAACACCAAAGGCGTGCGCCGCATCGTAAATAACTTTCAAACCATAGTTGTCTGCTATTTTTTGAATAGCTTCAACATCACAAGGATTGGAATAACAGTGTACCGGCATAATTGCCGTTGTGCGCGGCGTGATAGCAGCTTCAATCTTTGTCGGATCAATATTAAATGTAGCGGGGTCAATATCAACAAACACAGGCTCTAGGCCATTCCACATGATGGAGTGACTGGTAGCCACGAATGAGTAAGGCGTGGTGATAACTTCACCACTAATACGCATAGCCTGTAAGGCCGTGATTAATGCGATGGTAGCATTATTGAATAGAGAAATATATTCAACACCTAGATAATCACATAGTTTTTTTTCTAACTCTTGGTGAAACGGACCATTATTCGTCAACCAGCGGTTATCCCAAATTTTTTCAAGGTAAGGTAAGAATTCATTTAATTCTGGTAAAAATGGCTGAGTGACTGGGATTGTTTTATTCGTCATGTTTACATCCAAAGTAAAATAATCAAACCGTTAGCGGCGCTGTTTTATTGCGTAATTTCAACAGGAGTGGTTTTTGTGCCAGAAATAAATACGCGCCATATACCAATAAAGCCGTGACCAAGTTAACGCCAATTTGCCACCATACTTGTGATATGTATAACCCGGCAGCATAGCCCAAGACCGCAGCAAAAATTACTGACAACCAAATAGGTAAAATATCTTTACACTGCTGCCATTGGCTTAAATCGGTTAACTTGGCGGTGTAATAGGTGTTAAGCAGAAGAGCTAAATAAGAAGTAAAAGTAAAACCGGAACACATTGCCAGCACACCATAAGGAATGCTCAGCAGCAAAACTATCAAACCAATAATTTTTTTGATCACTTCAAGCTTTAAAAATAGATCACTGCGGCCCGTAACTTGCAACAAATTCAAATTGATGGCATGGATTGGGTATAACATATAACCAAAACACAACACCGTGAGCATCTCTGCTGCTTGCTGCCATTGCTCGCCTAATAAACTAGTTAAAAGTGGTTTAGCAATTAAACCTAAACCAACAATCAGTGGAAAAATCACCAATGCCGATAATTTTAAGGTTTTTCGATAGGCATTAACCATTCTATCTGGGTCACCTTGTAGCTGGCTAAACAACGGAAAGGTGACTCGCTGAATAATACCTGTAAGAGTGCTAGTTGGCACACTAGCTAATTGATTGGCTTGGCTAAATTGCCCCACCATTGCAGGACTGAATTTTTTGCCAATAATCATCTGATATAAATTGTTGTAGGTAACATCTAGCAAGGCAGATAGTAATAATTTGCTGCCATAACTAAACAAGTAGTTAAAAGATTTTTTAGTAATACAGGCTCGCGGTAACCAAGGAGCAAAAAAATTAAATAATAAGGTCGCGCAACTAGCATTGAGTATGGATTGAGCAACTAAAGCCCATGCCCCAAAACCCTTAATTGCCAATATAATCGCGATTGGCCCACTAAACAATACACTTAATACCGATATTTTGGCTTGGGTTTTAAAATCCATCGCGACATTAAGTTTAATACGCGGGATTAACGTGAATGCATTTATCAGTACAGTTAAGCCTAATACTCGCAACAGTGTTTGCAATTCTGATAATTTATAAAAATTCGCAACGAAAGGCGCACTAAAATAAATGACAAGATAGCACACAGCAGCCATGGCAATGTTGTAATAAAAGGCTGTCACAAAATCACTTTCGCTGCGATCTGTTTTACGAATTAACGCCGAAGTAAAACCGCTATCAACAAACACGTTGGCTATGGCAATGAACACAGCCAGCATACCCACCAAACCAAAGGTAGTTGGACCTAATAATTTCGCTAAATATAAAGTGATTAGAAGTTGAATGCCTTGAGTTAAAAAACGCTCCAAAGCGCTCCATTTCAGGCCTTTTGTTGCTTTGGTTGCTAAGTCTGACATTAAAATACTCTGCCAATGTAAAAATGGGTTGTTTGCACGGACACCGCATGAAAAATCGCGTCATTACTGGGCTCAAAGATCACTGATTTGTTGAGAATGGAAATCGAGCGAGGATACCCACTTTGTTTGACAAAATACAACTCCTCTACTTTACTCATTGAGCCACACTCCCATGGACAGACGGCCATGACCATTCCACGCTCACGTCAAATTTCACTCGAAGACACCACTCACTATCACATCGTCAGTCGCTGTGTACGCCGCGCCTTCTTGTGCGGGCAAGATGCCGCAAGCAAAAAAAGTTACGAGCATCGCCGCGAGTTGAGCAAATCGAGGATGAGGATGAGGATGAGGATGAATCGAGGACAAGGATGAGGATGAATCGAGGACACCCACTTTGTTTGACAAAATACAACTCCTCTACTTTACTCATTCAGCCACACCCCCATGGACAGACGGCCATGACCATTCCACGATCACGTCAAATTTCACTCGAAGACACCACTCACTATCACATCGTCAGTCGCTGTGTACGCCGCGCCTTCTTGTGCGGGCAAGATGCCGCAAGCAAAAAAAGTTACGCGCATCGCCGCGAGTGGGTCGTGGCAAAAATCGCGCAACTATCCCAACTGTTTGCCATTGGCATTTGCGCCTATGCGGTGATGAGCAATCACTACCATATTGTGCTGCGCGTTGAACCGCAGATTGCTCACGCATGGGCCGAGGGCGAAGTCGTCGAACGCTGGGGACATTTGTTTAATTTGCCGCAGTTAATTCGCCGTTGGCAAAACCAAGAACCCTTGGATGCGCTGGAAATAGCCGAGCTAAAACGACTGATCGAGCTATGGCGCGAACGCTTGCATTCGATTAGCTGGTTTGTGCGTTTATTAAATGAAAGTATTGCCCGCCAAGCCAATGGCGAGGACAACTGCAAAGGCCACTTTTGGGAAGGGCGTTTTAAGTGCCAAGCCTTATTAACTGAAAATGCACTACTCGCGTGTATGGCGTATGTTGATCTGAATCCGGTGCGGGCGGCCATCGCGAATACACCGGAAAGCAGTGATTTCACCAGTATTAAACAACGGATTGCGGCGCAAGAGCCACTGCATATTGCGCCCACGGAGGCGCAGATAGAACAAC
>NZ_JBOFMC010000149.1:0-2718 GCF_051658185.1 Shewanella sp.
AAGTCCTAGCGTAAAGTCCTAATGCAAACAGGCTAACGTAAAATCTTATGGCTGCGATATATCGCCTTAGCTCTTGGCCGCTCACCATCTGTTATTGTTCATCGTCCCTATAGGCCATAGTGCTTGCCACCGGCACTCGACGCTTTGCCTAAATGCATCATATCCCTAGTTAATTGCGCAATTTTAGGGTATTTTTCTGCGCTAATAGCTCGAATAAAAAAGATGAATGGTGATGCAATACTTTCCTTTGTTTATCGATACGGTCAATTTAACTGTCCTCTTAGTGGGGGCCGGGGATGTTGCCAGCCGTAAATTGGCGCTATTGAGCCGCACTGAGGCCAATATTCATGTGATAGCGCCAAAGGTGAATGCCGAAGTACAAGATTATGTGCAGAAGGGGCGGATCGTGTTGTCTCAACGGGAAGTGCTGCCCTCTGACATGCAAAATTACGACTTAATCTATTTGGCCACGGCCAATGAGGCGCTCAATGCCGAGCTTGCCTCCCTCGCGGCAGACCGGGGTATTTGGGTGAATGTGGTCGATAATCCGGAGTATTGCCGTTTTATCACGCCATCGATTGTGGATCGGGGCCGCTTGGTCGTGGCGATTAGCACTGCGGGTGCGGCACCGGTGTTTGCGCGGACCATACGCTCCCGACTTGAGACCAGTTTGCCGCCTTCGTTAACGCCCTTATTGGATTTTGTGGCCGGTAGGCGAGCTCAAGTACAGCAACGACTGACCACGGGGACACAGCGGCGGTTATTTTGGGAGCGATTTTTTGCCAGTAACGGTGATCGCTTTGATAGTCGCACCGAGGAGCATTATCGCAATGCTTTTAATCATCTCACCGCCAAGGGCGAAATGTTACTACTGACGGATTCAACACCGCCGCAGCTGTTACCCTGCGCGGCGATGCCATTACTGCAACGCCTCGATTGGATCTATAGCCAAGAGACGATAAGTGAGGCGCTCACCGAAATGGTGCGCCGTGATGCAAATCGCGCTAAGTTACCCGCGCTCAGTGAACTGAGCCAAGCCTATGAGCAAGGCATCCGTATGTTGTTGGTGGCCGATGAAGCTACCATTGCGCGGCTAAAGGCGCATTTCCCGATGGCTAAACATTTGCGTCCCGGCGCGATTTAGTGGGGCTCAGTGTCACGGGCGTATTTGGGCTGGCATATTCACTTAAGACTTGAGTTTATTTGAGCTCGATGCGGGTCTCGGGTAGACTCGCGTCCTCGTTTAGCTTTGGCTGGCAACACCTCTTACACAGGATTTACTATGGCTCCTAAATCGACCGTATTTAAGGTCAATCTGCAAATTGCCGATATGGATCGTCACTATTATCAGGATCATCAATTGACGCTGGCGCAGCATCCTTCAGAAACCGATGGGCGGATGATGGTGCGTCTACTCGCGTTTATTATCAATGCCAGTGCAGACTTAGTGTTCACAAAGGGGTTGTGTGTCGATGATGAACCCGAGCTTTGGGAAAAGAGCCTTGCAGGCGAGATTAACCTGTGGGTGGAATTTGGCCAAGCCGATGAAAAATGGCTAAGAAAAGCCAGTGGCCGTGCCAAAGCCGTGCAGCTTTTTGCCTATGGTGGGCGTAGTGTACCGATTTGGTGGAAGCAAAACGAGCAGGCGCTCGCGCGTTATCATAACCTGAAGGTATGGAATATTGCCGAAGAGTCGGTCACGGCGATGACGGCTTTAGTCAGCCGTACTATGGCGCTGCAAGTCTCCATCAGTGAAGGCCAAATCTGGTTATCGGACAGTCAGCAGAGCGTGCTGGTTGAACCTGAGATCCTCAAAGACATTACCTAACTCATGAATGCAAATTGGTTATGTTAAAGGACGATTCTTTAAGGATTAGCCACCAAGCGGCGGCGTTGCTGGAAAATGTTGTTGCAAAATAAAACCGAGGGGACAGCCATTGTCCGCTCGGTTTTTATTTAATGGTCACATGTAACCGTCGCCACTGCTTTCACACCAAAGCTTTCACGCCACCGCTTTCACACTAGCCAGCTCATGCTCGGGCCATAAGTGGATGGGCTTAAGTCGTGGCTCGCTTAATTAGCTGGGCTTTTTTGCGCCTCGGTTAAAGCCTGATAGCCGCCTGCGTTATAGGCTTGAGTATATCCCGCTGCCACTAGCGCCTTGGTGGCTTTGCCACTGCGGTTACCACTGCGGCAATACAGTACCACGGGGGCATCTTTTGCTATGCCGCGTTTGGCAAACTCCTGCGCGACCTGCTCAAAGGGAATATTGACAGCATTCGCCAAATGGCCTTGGGCAAATTCGGCAGGGGTGCGCACATCGAGCACCATAGCGCCCGCTGCGATTTTATCCCATGCCACTTTGGGATCTTGATCCGTCGCATGCGCCATGATGGGCAGCCATGCTAATGACAACAAGCCTAACACAGTGATACGTATTAAGTGTGGCGTCCAGTTGAGCAAACGGTGGATCACTTGATTTCTCCTTGAAAAATGATGATTAACCTTGTCTGGCGATTTCGGCTTCAGTACGAACGCCCCATTTACGCATTAACATTGCCGCGGGGCAAAATCCGGTAAAGGCACTTTGGAACAGATTGGCACCGACAAAAGCAGTTAACCAGATAAAGTTGTGGTGTACAAAGGCGGTTAACACCAAAGACAGTAACACCATAAAGCCAGCAAAAGCCATAATACTGCGTTCTAACGACATAATTG
>NZ_JBOFMC010000150.1:0-9906 GCF_051658185.1 Shewanella sp.
AGGTTGTGCGCACTGCTAATCCTATCGTCGGCGCTTGGTTGTATACCATTAAGGATCCTAGCACCCTCAGTGCTGACGATTATCGCGATAACTACAATGTCCTCACCGTGTTGCCCAATAACGAATATGCGATTGTGCATTCTCGGGACAATTTTATCGATACCAGCGTGTTGGGTGAGTTTGCGCCATACAGTTACAACGGTACCACCTTTACCATCGGCGCGCCGACGGTGAACGCCGATGGTGACGGTGGTTTGAGTGATATCGGCGGCAGCGCCGTGGTGACGGTGACGGGCACTGAGTTTGCGTTTAAAGCGGCCAATGGGGAAACGTTTAGTTTTACCCGCATAGAATAGTGCCGAACTTGCGCGCCATGCTCTCAAGCGCAAGCGGTGCCGCTTAGGCTTAAGCGGCTTAAGCTTAAGTCGCTTAAGTGCTAGTGTTTAAGCCGTGCTGGTGTTAGCTCCGAGCGAGTGTGCTAGTGCAGTGCTTGCGCGTTAGTGCAGTGCTTGTGTATTAGTGCAGTGCGGGTGTGTTAGTGCGGTGCTTGTGTATTAGTGCAGTGCGAATGTGTTAATGCATATCTGCGCTACGGATGAGGGGAAGTGATAGGACAGTGCATCGCCGTCCGCCACTTCCCCTTTGTTTATGGCTAAAGCTTACTTATGGGTGTTGGCTAAGAAACTGCTCGACCTCGGCCCTCGTAGGGATGGAGGTTTGTGCGCCAAAGCGGGTGACCGAGATGGCCGCCGCGGCGTGGGCAAATTTAATCGCACGCGGTAATGGCATTGCTTCCATTAACGCGGTGACAAACGCGCCATTGAAGGTATCGCCGGCGGCGGTAGTATCGGTAGCATCGACCTTAAAGCCTGCGATCAACTCGCCTTGGCCTTGCTGGCTTAACCACACCCCTCGCGCGCCTAAGGTGATCATCACAGTGGCGATGCCGCTCGCATGCAGTTTATCCGCTGCGGCTTGGGCGCTGGCATC
Source organism: Shewanella sp. (assembly GCF_051658185.1). GTDB lineage: Bacteria > Pseudomonadota > Gammaproteobacteria > Enterobacterales > Shewanellaceae > Shewanella. The sequence goes on from NZ_JBOFMC010000150.1 coordinate 991, forward strand.
GTCGCAGACCTTGATGCCGGTAAGCACTTCGGCTTCGGTTTCATTCGGGGTGATGATATCCACGCAGGCAAGCAGCGCCTCGGAGAGGGGCCGAGCAGGCGCAGGGTTGAGGATCACTTGGGTGTTGGCCTCTTTGGCAACCTTGGCCGCCAGCTCAATGGCACACGGTGGCGTCTCAAGTTGCATCAGCAGATAATCCGCCGCCCGGATCGCCGTTAAATCGGTGGCAATGGCCTCTGCGGTTAACAGAGCATTGGCTTCTGCCGCTAAACAAATGCTGTTTTCGCCACTGTCGGCCACTTGAATGATGGCAATGCCCGTTGGGCAATTTGCCTGAACCTTAATCCCTTCAATGTTAATCCCGTCGCGCTGAAAAGCGGCACACATCTGCGCGCCAATGGCGTCATCCCCTACGCTGGCGATAAAGGCGATATCAGCAGTTAAGCGCGCCGCCGCCACGGCTTGGTTAGCTCCTTTACCGCCCGGAATCACTTGATAGTTGCGGCCATGGAGCGTTTCGCCCGGGCGAGGAAACGAAGGCACTTGGAGCACATGGTCGGCATTGACACTACCTAATACCACTAACTTATTCATGGGGAATATCCTCGGTTTTATATAAACCTTTGTAAAAATTGATTCTTTGCCCGCGCCAGCGTCCTGATTGCGTTAGGCGTCGTATCGGCTGGCACTGGGCTTGGGTTATCGGGTTATTTAAGGCAAATACCGGTACGCACGTTAAAATGGCGTTCTTGGCCCGGCGCCAGATAGATCAAAGTGCCGTTGGCTTTGGCGGCTAAAAATCCCTCGGGGCGACAGGTGGCTGGCAGCACATAGGCGCCGACCTGTTGATCACCATTGTATAAAATCCAGCGAGTGGCACAGTTAAATGCTTCGGTGCTAAATTCGGTCAGCAGATATTTATCGCCGATATCGAGCTTGAATTGCGCTTGCTCGACGTGCTTGGCCAGATCATCCATAAAATAGACGATCTCAGGATCGTACAGCGCTGGCGTGTTGAGTTCGCTGATCGGCGCTGCCGTTTTAAGTTGTTGATTGTACTCTAACCATTGCGCATTGGGCTGCACATGGGCCGGAATGCTCTCGCGCAGGGTCAGGGCGCTGGCGGGGATATTTTGCTGCAGCTGCCCGTTGTCGAAGTAGGCCGTGTTGATATGGCACATGTACTGCAATGGCATGGGGACCGTCGCCAGATTTTTTATCTGCATTTGGATATCAAATAGGCTGGCATCTTTGCTAAGGCTCACGGCCGGTGTTGCAAGGTAATGGTGGCCAAAGCCCATCACATATTCATAGCTGCCTTTGAGGGTCACGCAGTCATCGCTGACCTCTAACCAAGCGCTGTCCATCGCTGCGCAGGGCATTTCGCCATGCAAGGGATGGTCATCTTCGGGGGCGGGGCAGCCCATGCGGATCATCCCCGCATGGAAGGCAAAACAGCCGTAGGTCGCCATAATGGATTGGGCGGGCTTGGGCTCGGTGAACATATTTTTCATGCACAGATTGGTGGCTAAAAAGTGCGCATCCCAAATCATTTGTCCCATAAAGGGCAGTATCACTAAATGACCCTTGGCATTTTTTATCTCAATGGCATGCACGCCAGAGGGATATATAAAGCGGCTGACTTCAAAATGCGCTGAGTGCAAAATCCGCTGTTTGGTGGCGGTAAAGTCATTTTTATACAGGGGAATGGTGATCATGATTAACCTCATCAAAGTGGCCTCCAACGGGAGGCCACAGCTGTTTATTCTGGCTGCAGGGCCAGGAATTCGGCGGACTGTTTATGCTTTTTTTCTGCCATAAAATAGCTAAAGACGATGGCAAAGCAGCAGGCGCTGACGATAAACGATAGCTGCATATTCACCGCATCGGCTACCGCGCCTTGGATCACCGGCACAATGGCACCCCCGATGATGGCCATCACCACAAAACCACCGGCGGTTTCGGTATAGCGGGTATCTACCGCCTGCAGAGTGGACGCAAAAATGGTTGCCCAGCAAGGGGCAAAGAAGGCTGAGGTCATCACCGCCACCCAGACGGCGCTAAAGTCAGGCACAAGGGCGACATACACTAAGCTGATAAATCCAAGCGTTGAATAGAGCTGGAGTACATTTTCTTGCGAGGTTTTAGTAAACAGGTAGTTGGCAACCAACTTACCGAGGAAATACATGATAAAGGCGTATAACAGGTAGTTAGCGGCGTCGCGCTCATTCATCCCCGGCGCAAGCTCCAGCGCTAAGCGGATGGTGAATGACCATACCGCAACTTGCATCCCCACATAGGCAAATTGGGTGACAACGCCCTTTAAAAATCGACGGTTGCCGATGAGGTAGCTTAGGGTCTCGCTAAAGGAGGGCGCGGTTTGCTGCTCGCCTCTGACTGCTTTACAGCGGGGGTATTCAGTGACAGCAATTAAGATCGCCACGGTGGCAATCACCCCGACTAACCATTTATAGGGGGCGAGGGTTTGCTGCAGCATTTGCATTTTAAAGGCTTCAAGCTCGGCGCCTTGAAGGCTTGCCATCATCTGCTCGACATTAACACCTTCTTGGAAAATCAAATATTTACCTAGTAATAGCCCCACGATATAGCCCATGGCATTAATGGTATGGGACACATTGAGCCTTAAGGTGGCGTGATTGGGCGCGCCAATCATCGCCGAATAGGTATTGCAGGAGGTTTCGAGGAAGGAAAGGCCAATGGCAATACAAAAAATCGCGGCGAGGAACATGGTATAAGTGCCAGCGACTGAGGCCGGGAAAAACATCAGGCAGCCTAAGATATACAGGGCTAAGCCGAGTAAAATCGCAAATTTATAGGTGGTTTTTTTGACCACAACCGCGGCTGGAATCGCGACGAGGAAGTAAGCCCCGTAAAATGCGGATTGCACTAATGCGGAGGCAAAGTGGGAAAGATCAAAAATCGATCTAAATTGGGTGATCAGCACATCGTTTAGGGCCGCGGCCGCGGACCAAAGGGCGAACACGCTGGAAAGTAACAAAAATTGGAATAGGGGGGTTTTATTTAAGTAACCATCCGCGAGTTGAACAGTATTATTTTTTATAAACATATTTTATTTTCCATCGAAACCATCAACCCAATATGGGCGTGACCTTTCTCTTTGAGTAGGTGTGGAATGATCGATTAAGAGCCGCGGTATTGTATTGTTATGGCCGCCGCCCTTCCTTACGCCCAAGCTGGGGCTAAGGCCGAACCCACGGGCACAATAGGGTATCGCCGGAAAATCGCCAGCATGGGATGGGTAAGGTGTGAGTCGACTCATTCTGCGGGGCTAACATTCCTTAAAAAGCTAACCTAGATCACACTTTTTTGGCGCAGTAGCAGGCGGGGATTTGGGCCAAAAAACCAGCATTGGCAGGGGGTTGACCGCCTTATGGTGCTGGGAAAACGTCGTTAAATATACCTTTCAAATAAGGCTTTTATTTAAATCGTGAATAGCGCTTGTGAGCTAACTTCTTTATTTACACTTTTCACTTAACCCATAAAGGTTCGCTTTTTTTGCATGAAAGAGTTGCCAGCGTGGATGTCGTTAATTGTGAGCTGCTTTACAGTTTGTCCGAGGGGAATGTGAATAATAGTTTTTGGCCTACGCCAGAAACCTGCACCTCAGGTAACCAATTGGCCAGCAAAGGAGACTGGCAAAGTATTGCTCAGTCGCTATTGAACCGCTGAATGAACGGGTAAAAGAGCAAGCGCCGCGCTATCGGCGCTCAGGTTTTGCTTTGCGTCTTCAGTGTTAAACGCCTTTTATTGCGCTACTGCGCCAAGATAACCGCTTATGCCAAGACCCAAAAAATGCCGCCAATTATCCTGCTGTGTGCCCTGCAGCCTGTTTAAGCCTAATGGCATTCCCGCGGCGCAATTAACGCACATCCCGCTGGCGGCCGATGAGTTTGAGGCGCTGGAACTTGGGGATGTGCAGCGTTTAAGTCAACTCGAGGCCGCCGCCCTGATGGGGATCTCGCGGCAAACCTTTGGCTACTTACTCGCCAGTGCCCGTAAAAAGGTGGCTACGGCCATCACCCAAGGTCATGCTTTGCGCTTGCCCACTTCAACCGACAAGGATTTATGATGATTATTGCTATGCCAATGAGCCGTGATAGGCTCGCCAGTCATTTTACGAAAGCCGCCGAAATTGGTTTTTTTAATGACGAGTTTCAGCAAATTTTGCGGGTCGATAATCCGGCGACGGCGGGGGGCTGTAGCGCCAAAAAAGCCATGCTTGAGTTGATTAAGCAGCAAGGCACCGACATTGTGATTGTGCAGCATATCGGTGAGCGCATGCTTGGTAAGTTGTTGGCGGCGGGGATCAGTGTGAGCAAAGGCAGTGCTCAGCAACCGCTTGAGGCGCTGCTGGCCCAAAGCCGCGATCTGAATTTACGTTTAACCCATGCCTCCCAAGGGCGTGCTTCTCTCAATCATGCGGCTAAGGGGGGCTGTTGTCAGTCCCATGGAACAAGCGCCGCAGGGAGCAGTGGTTGTGGCTGCGGCGCGAAGTCAGTGCTTGAAAAGTCAGCGCCTGCAAAGCATGCCGGCCTGATGGCACAAGGCCTTGGCAAGCAGGCTCCGGTAGCGGCGGTGCAATACGCAGGCTTTAGACCTGTGCCCACGAAATAGCCCAAAAGAGTAGCCCCGCAATCGCGGGGCTACTCTTTTACAGGGTGTGAGGTCACCGCCCTGTGGGCATGACCTGCCGCCTTTGGTTTAACGGTCGCCTTTGGTTTGACGGCGGAATAGGGCTTAGCTTTGCAGTATTTTCAGTGGCAGGCCTAACATATCATCGCCCGTGCCCGCCAAATGCCAAATGATGCCAACGAGGGCGGCAACGGTCAGTAAGTACCATAGGGTTGAAAAGATTTGCCCATATCGGTCCAAGGGCAAGAGGTGGCTTTGATGGCGCGCGCGCCATTCGACGATAATTTCTACACTGCCAATAAGCAGTAAGAAACCGAGCAACGCCAGCCCTAAGGTGTAGCTGACATAAACCCCCAGAGCCGCACCGATAACGCAGACAATCAAGCCTGTGATGCTATTCATTGAAAAGCTGATGCTCTTTAGGATGTGCCCGCCATCGAGTGGCAAAATGGGCAATAAATTAAATAAGTTAAGCAAGGCGTTGAACGCGGCAAGCCCGGCAAAAAATACATGACCTGTGGCGTGATAGGCCATTAACGCGCCGACGGACATCAGCAGTCCAAAGGTTGGCCCCATGATTGAAATCACCACATCTTGCCAGCGGGTGTTAATTTTTTCATCACTGAGTGCAAGGCCTCCCATAAAGGGGATGAGATAGATCCCCTTGGTTTTCATCCCAAAATACTTCATGGCGCGGATATGGCCGTATTCGTGGAACACGAGGCAGGCGATTAGCGCAAGGGCGAATTGGAAGGAGAATAACCAAGAATACGCGGCAACGCTGGCGCCGGCTAACACCACTTTGATGACTTTGGCGCTCTTGAGCAACTTAAAGCCGAGTGAGGCTAGCCCAACGATGCTGACTTTTTGTTGTTTGACCACAGGGACTTCTGGGGTTTGGCGCTCAATATCCTTTTCGGTGCGGGTGCCTTGGGTGAGCACTTCATCATCCTGCAGCAGCCGGTAATCGAAGCGAAAAGGCTGCCAAACCAGATCGGTTTCGAGGCGAATGAGCGTCGTGTGGCTGGTCACCGGCGCATCACCGTCTTGAGGCTCAGTGGTAGGGCGCGTGAGCGTGAGCTCAAACTCGTGCACCTTGAGGCCGCCATTATCGATAGACGCCGCTTTCTGTGAGACTAACTGATTGTCCCAGAAGAGTTGTTGCCAGCCCGCGAGCGAGCCTTCTAAGCGCAGTGGTTTGCCTAAGCAGTCAATCTTAAGTAGTTCCAATTCAGGCTCCATGTGTTGGTGTATCAAGGTAATGCAGACCTAAAGGTGCACCACCGTCAAAGGGGGGCTTACGGCTTGCCTCTGCATGGGCAGCGTTAAGCCATCACTGGCTAAATTATGCCTGTGAATTGCGCATCAGGATAATAGCTTTTGGGATGTATGCGTTTTGTTGCCGTTTAATTGCGCAGTGCCAGTGAGCGATGTGCCATTGCGTGAGTTATGCAAGGGCAGTTTTAGTGATGCCAAGGCATCGGCTTCGTTTTTTGCTCAGACTTGTTGCACAGGCTATTTGCAAAAAATATGTGTAAATAAATAGGGTTAGTCATTCAAGCTCCGCACAATTTCCATTCCTTGGCTGAGGGTGTTAAAACTCAGTTTAGTGACGCAGCAGTTTCCCAAGGCGTTGGCATGATGTTGCACCCATTGGATAAATTCCTCCAGTGGCAGCGGTGTTTGGGGTAATAGCGTTGGCAGAGGATCCCATACATCGATTTCGGCGTAGAAAGGTTCTGCACCGGCAGCGAGGATCTGGTAGCGCTGGCCTTGGCTGTCGAGTAACTGATCCGCCTCGGTAAAATGCGCCCGATTGAGTCGAGCAAGGGCCAGCCAGTCGTCTGCATTGCTAAGGTAGAGCAATTCAGCGCTGCCAGCGAGTTTGACGAGGGCGGGCCAGTGGATGGCCGTGAGAGCATCACCGCGTTGACTCATATCATGATTGCTCAGTTTTTCAGTGCTCAATTTTTTAGTGCTCAGATTTTCAATGGGCAGATCGTTGATGTTACTAACTTCCATAGCGTTTAGGCGGCTGACGGCGGTTGCTGGTTCGCTAAGGCTTTGGGTTTGGCGTTGTAATCGAACAGGATCTCCTGATTAACATGGGCAATCGTGCAGGTGCCGTGCTCCCGCGTGGTGCGATGGCTCACTTGGCCAATTTGAAACTCCACATTAAGGAATACGTGTTTGAGCACATTGATGCAGTACTGCTCATAGAAGGTGTCTACCTCTTGCTTTAGGGTATCAAACTCTTGCTCTTCTGCGGCGCGTTCAGCAAGGATGCGGCGTTTTTCATCGATCATCATTTTGATCTGCTCGATCATCACCGGATCGTTTTCCCATTGTGCTTTGGGCGGTAATTTATTGATCCGCGCCTCAATATCGAGGCTGGCGACCACTAACGCCTTCACGCTGTCATCCAGTTGTTTGAGTTGCTGCTTGAGCTCCCCTAATGTGCGGGCACATTTAATTTCGGTCTTGGTTCCTGCTGTCGCGCCAATGACCACCGCAGTAATGCCTTTTTCGGCATGAATACAGCCTCCGACCAAATCGCCCCGCTGGGCGCGTGCATCACTGACGGTTAAGGTCCCCGCACTGAAAACATGGCTATGGAGCAATTGTTTAGTCACTAAAATATTGCCCTTGGCCTCGAGCTGTGAATATTGCACAAACTGGGCGCTGATCTGTCCTTGGGCTTGGATGCGGGTCGAGTAGTCGTTGGCATTGAGCAGCCGACCGATGATCCCTTGGCTGACGGTAATATCGCCCTGGGCTTCTAGGGCGGCTGAATCGACAAAGCCCATCACGGTAATATCGCCGCCACTTTTGACTATCATGCCCTCGTGGACATCCCCAGAGATCAAAATACTGCCCTTAAAGTTGATGTGGCCAGTGCTGATATCGACATCCTTTAATTGCAAAACATCATCGACCTTCATGCCGCCGCGGATTTCTACCGGTTGCCCGGCCACGGTGGCGATGAGTTGATGGGGATTTAGGGGATCTAACATCGTGCCGCTCCCGGCTTGCAGCGTGATGTCTTTACCCGGTTTTTGTGTGAGCACTTCACCTTTAATGTTGTAACCGGGGCTGCCTTGGGTGGCTGGGTGTTTGACCATCAGCACATCCTTAGGCTTAACCACAATCAAGGCGCCTAAATTGCGCATATCAACGCTGCCATCCTCCCGCAGTTGAGGTTGCAATAGGCGCTCGCGTGCCAAAAAGACTTTGCGTTCTAAGCGGGCATTGACTCCGTGACTGGGACTTTTCCCTTGGGCGATGTCGCTCTGGCAGCTTTCCCCTGGCTTAAGTGTGCGCTGTTGCTGAAGGAGGCTTTGAATGTTGAGTTTACTTAATCCCATGCTGATATTGTGTTTTTTAAGATGCACGAGGATTTGTTGTAAATCAATGGGTTTGCCGCCCCATGGCGCCGTGAGACTGAGGCTGGCTTTCATGTTATCGGGGCTGATGGTCAGTGTTAAGCTCGCATCCCGGCGCTCTGCTATGGTGGCGCGCAGTGGCAATTGACCATCGGCGCTATGGCACAGGGAATTGATTTTAGCGATGGTGAGGTTAATCACTGGCTCAAGGGGAAATAACGAAGAAAATTCGGGTAAAGCCAACAAACTCATGATGTCATCTTGGGTCACGGGCCCGTGGATGGCGGGAATAAGGCTTAATTGGGCTTTATCATCGATCAGTGCTAGGCATTTTGGATCCAACATGGGGGGATTCCTAATTATGGCATGGTGCGATTGTTTGTTGTTGTGCTTTGTTTTCTCGCAGGGCTTGCTGCTGCCAAACTTGGTTGTCGTGCTGAAAAGTAAAGGTATTGTTAACATTTTTCCCGAGTATATCAGTATAAACTTGCCGCCAAAAAGCTTTATGTAGTAAAAAAAATTCATAGTCGCATTTTGTTGATAGCACGCTTATTCGCTGATATTCATCGCGATGTTATTTTAGTGATGTGGCTTTCAGCGCTTAACCTTTTAAGCCTAAGTGTTAAGCCTAAGTTCGTTGTATGAGTGGCTCGCCGATAAGCGATAAGTGTTTATGTTGGTGTCAGATTCTGAGTCTGAGTCAGATTCTGAGTTAGATGATGAGTGGTGAGCCTGCGCTTCAGCGCGGCTAAGCTACAGTTACCGCTACCGCAAACACAATCGTTTAGCCCGTCCCAGCAAGGTGCTGGAACGGTTAAGCGGGCGCCGCAAATACGGTTATACTGGAGTATTGCTCACT
>NZ_JBOFMC010000151.1:0-4682 GCF_051658185.1 Shewanella sp.
GAGGCCAATACCGGCTGACGAGTCGTATTGGTGATATTGATAAGATATTTGCCTTCATGACCGGCCGCTTTGGCGTCATTGGCGGCGGAGGTAATTTCACTCTCCGTTAACCCAGCCAGTTCACTTTTTGAATCGACTACGATGGCGATTTCTTTGGTTAACCGCAGTAAACGCTGGGAAAATTCGTTAGTGAGCTTGGATTGCTCTTCATTTAATGCGCGAATTTTGAGCTTTTGTTCATCGGTTAATTTAGCGCCAGCCAAAATAAAGCGTTGGTGATAAACCTCTACTAAGCGCTGCTGTTCAGGGGTTAACCCTAAATTAGCACGGTTATTATAAATGGCATCAATACGGGCAAATAGCGCAGGATTTAAATTGATATTATCCGAATGCTGCGCCATCTTAGGGGCCATTTCTCCTTGAATTTTAAGCAGTTCAGGATTGCTATTCGAGCCGACGAGGTTGTAAAATACGCTTGATGCGCGGGTTAAGAGCGCGCCACTTTTTTCCATTGCCACAATGGTATTGTCAAAGGTAGGGGCGGCAGGGTTATTCGCAATCGCCAGAATTTCTTGGTAGTTTTCGGCAATACCTTGCTCTAGCGCAGGCTTAAAGTGCTCATCTTTTATCTGGCTAAAATCGGGCGCTTGATATTGTAATGTGCTGGGCGCTAACAGGGGATTGCTGATTTGAGTGGTCACGGCATTCGGGGCGCTGGTGTTATGGCTGCAGCCTGTCACTGCCAATCCGCCTGCAAGGGTGGCGGTGATTGCGATGGCAAGAAAATGTTTATGCATTAAATGACTTCCTAATAATTGTTGTTTTTATGACAGTAGCGTTAATCGCTTAAATCTAACTGAGTCAAAGACTGTATCAAACTTAAGATGATATGTTAATGAAAAAAGGAGCTTAACTTGGTTAAGCTCCTTTGAGGTTTCCTTGCAGGGAAAGTGTTATCCCAAGATTACCTGCGGATTAATCAATCTCACTGATTAACTAACGAGTAAACTTGTGATGTTTTTCAATACCTGATGACTTACCTTCAGCATGACATACAGCACAGGCCTCTGCGGTCGGTTGTTTAAACCAGTCAGCCACACTGGGTATGCTGATTTCACCGCCGTTACTTCCCATGTGTGCTTGGGCTGCGGCGCTGGTATGGCAGGCGAAACAGTTTGCACTGATGGGGCTGGTCATTTTACTGCCAGGTTCAAGAATGTATTGGTTGGGTACTTTGTCTAAATCAACAACGGTTTCGTGACAAGCCACACAGCTGGTAGAGCCTGCAATTGCACTTGCGCCGTTAGCGGTTTTTGCTTGGGTGCCATCAGCAGCAATTTCACCGACGTTAGCACCGTTACCCCAGTGCCAGCTGTGTACCATAGGGCCAAATCCAGCGCCTAACGCAGCTGATGTCCGCGCCATACCATTGTCGTGACAAGCGACGCAAGATCTGCCGCCCTCGTCAAATGCGCCATTTTTGTGGAAGGCAGTGGCATCGTTGTGGCAGGTGGTACAGCTGTTATCGCTCACCACCACACGACGTTCAAAGGCCGAGACTTTTTCGCCAGAGGTAGGGTTGACCACATCCGAGTAGGCAGTAAACGACACTCCCATTGAACCATCATAACCGTCGGCCCTTAGTTTACCGTTGCTTTGGTAACGCTTGTTACCATCGTATTCCATCCACCCTGCGGTACTAAATGTCACTCGTGCTGAGTAGGCGTAATGAGCATTCACGGCACTGGTGTCAGTGTCTGAGTGGCAAATGTTTTTGGTACCATCAGCGTTGTAACCATAGAAATAGTTAGTGCGGTTGCCTGGGCGACCGACGACGCTATCATTTTCATAGGCATGCAAATAAGCGCCTGCATAGACTATGGGTTTCTTCGCATCAAAAACGTCGGAATAGTTAAAGTTGTCTTTGATACTGAAGATATTACCTTCGGTATCAGTCACTTTTAGTGTGGTACACCAGCCAGCTTCTGCAGGGACGGTGGCAGGTTTTGGTCTATTCGTGCCGCTGCTACTCCAATCTTCCGCAATGTGATCTGCTTTCGTTGAAATATCGGTGACTTTAACCGGTGTGGATAATTCCAGCTTGTATTTAGCACGAATGGCTTGGCGTTCAGTGAGCCCACTTTTACTTTCATGTGGAATACGCAGATCCGCGCCCGCATTTGGCGTGATGACACCTGGTACGCCGCCAGTGTTGTGGCAGTCAAAACAACCGGGACCTGCAATATTAATATTTTTAGGGGCTTCAACGTGACAGGTAGAGCAGTTCATCACACTGAAGTCTTTGGTGAAGTCCTGGTGATTAATGTGACCAATTTTAGAGAGAGTATTGGTTGCATAACCGCCAACTGAAAATCCTTCAGCGTTTTTCGCTGCGCGGCTTACGGAGCCGTGGCAGACTAAGCAACCTTCAACAAAGGTGATTTCGCCGTCCACCCCTTTAGCCACATATTCGTGGTGTTGGCGTGGACTGGTTGAATAATCAACGTGACAGGCGTAACAAGCTTCTGTGGCGGTGCTAAATTGGCCTTCAGGTTTATTGACAACAACCCGGGCAGCAGCCACTGGGCTAGGAGCGTTTCGTTGTGGGCCGACACTGAGTAAGACGATGCCTTCCGTTGCGGGAGTGACGCCTTTCATGGGGGCTTCAAACTGGTAATGGCCATCGTCAATTTGCGTGAGCACCGCTCCAGTGGTTGCTTGCGTGACTGAACCACCGATATGGACATTGTCTGCAACACCATTAATGTCGGCTTCGGTACGATTGTTAATAAAGCCTTTTTCAGTTAAGGCTGCCACTTTGCCTTCAACCTGATTAAGGTTATTGATGGGACTTCCATTTTCATCAGTAATTTCAAATTCATAACTGATTTTACCTTCACCCAAGGTGTAATTGATAACCTTGAGATTGGTAATGGTCGATTTGGTGACCGGTGTGGGCTTCCATGAGTCACCAGGGGTGCCTGGAGTGCCGGGGGTACCTGGCGCGCCATCGGCGCCATCTTTACCATCACTACCACAGCCAACGAGACCGCCCGTTAAGGCGAGTGCGACGACATAGGCCAGTTTTCTAGAGGTGAAAATTCTCATCATAATCTCCAATCGATCCAATCAGCGACAATAAAGCACGGATTGCAGCATTAACGATTGCAGGGAAGGGCACTGCTAGCTTCATTCGCTCGCTATTGAATACTTTTATGTTTGTATTTGAGAGCAACTTGTCTCAATGAGGATTCTAATGGGACTATCGTGGTTTTTTTTTGAGCTCTGCCGCATTTGCAACCATTATTGCGGATGCTTGTCACATATTTAACAATAGTTTGCATCAAATTATTTACACCGCGTTCACGATGTGGCTTGAGCGCATCTACTCTGATCCTCAGTGAATCTTTATCTTCGCATTGATACTGTCGTTGGTGTGAGTGGGTGAGTCATGCACGTTTTGGTTGTGTGTATCACTCGAATCCCATGTGTTTGTGGTGGATGCTGCCAATGTTGCATGCTTGGCAGTATCCGCGAAAAGCAATTATTAGTGGCTCTCGCGATTTGTCATGGTAAGTGCGGACTGCGTATCTCGATAGTTTGGATGCGGTGTTCCGGGTAAGCAGCGTCAATGCACGAGTTGGCGCATTAACGTTGACGGTTTTTTAAATCACCGATCATTTTGATCGCGTTTTGTTGTGAACTGATTATTTATTTGCTTTTTTAACGTAGACGCTCGTTTGAATCATTGCTTAAATGGTCTGAGGTGTCTCGTCTCTGGGTTGTCTATTCTGCCATTTTCATTGCTTTTGCTCAGTAAAAAGAGCTCTGTAAAAATAGCTCAGTAATATGCGATTGCATGGGGAGTAAATAGCCACCACCGAGCATCAGGAAACGACATACGATTATTGCTCCTTCAGTAAGTTAACTGATTTACGCAGTAAAGCGATGTCATTGAAGGAACCAAAATTAAGAGATAATAATAATGAAATTCAACAAACTCATGATCGCGATGGGGATGGCCTGCGGCGTTATGCTCACAGGCTGTAACGATAGCGAAGATAGCACTCCACCTACTGAACCTGAAACCCAGCTGCAAACTTTTGCGCCCAATGGTTTGCTCAAAGCCAATATCCGCCGAACTACCTACGGTGTACCGCATATTCAAGCCGATAACCTAGAAAGCTTAGGTTTTGGTAGCGGCTATGCGCAGGCGCAGGACAATCTCTGTGTACTCGCCGATGGCTTTATTAAAGCCAATTCCCAGCGCTCAATGTACTTTGGTCCCCATGCGTCGATTGATTTCACCACGGGCCAACCCACAGCTGAGGATAATGGCAACTTAATCTCGGACTTTGCCTATAAAGCCTTAAAGATCCGTCAGCAAGCTGAAGCCAAATGGCCACAGTTTAGCGAACGTTCTCGCGCATTAATCCAAGGCTTTACCGCGGGTTATAACCAATATCTCGCCGATGTGGAAGCGGGTAAGCAAACCGCAGAACCTTTCTGTGGCGGCCAACCTTGGGTGAAGCCCATTGTGCCAGAAGATGTGGTCACTTATCTGTTTTCCATCGCCCTATTACCCGGTGCGGCTAACTTCCTCGATTTAATTTTCTATGCAAACCCTGGGGATGGCCAAGAATATATGCCGCGTATCGTGGGACCTGCGCCGAGCCAAGAGC
>NZ_JBOFMC010000152.1:0-4406 GCF_051658185.1 Shewanella sp.
CTGACCTTTATTATCGCTACAGCCCTCCCCAGAAAAGTTACCGAACTCATCTATTCCAACACCAAGCCAGCCGCCAGCAAATCCACTTATACTTGGCTTAAAGCCATAACCTAAGGGACCGCCAAAGGCACCGGGCTGCGGCGTAATGCTAGCATCGGACAACACCAAGGCGATACCGTCGGCACCATTGCCGCCATAGGCATAATGGTCAAATTGGATCTCAACTAAATTATTGGCTGCAGGAAATAACCTTTGAAAAGTTGACGCAGTAGATTGATTACCTTTTGCCTCGGTCAAACGCATCCGCCCTGCGACAATAGAAGGGCTAAAATTACCACTACTACGCGATACAACCCAATCGTTACTTAATGCTCCTTGAGAAAAATCATCAGTAAAACATTGCAAGCTACTATTACTACACATGCCATTAAAATCAGCATTATCAACCGCATTTGGGTCAAAGTTAACTTGCCCATTACCCGATACGTCCAACGCACCACCCGCCGCTACAGCACCACTAATGCTAGCTTGCCCTGCAATATTGACATCCTTTGCGACATAAATAACCGCATTTAGTGCATTTTGCCCTGCAATTGTTAGAGTGCCTGCAACATAAATGACTAAATTTTCAGGTTTGCCGTTTAAGTTCAATTTAACATTGGTCAAACTCAGGCTTTTAAAATATAACCGAGTGGTTCGGCCTGTTGTAGTGATTACCGCACCACTTTCAAAGTCACCTACATTATAGTCAAAATCCCCCGGCGCAAACTGGTTGCTCCCCCCATTACAACTCACATTATTACAAATGAGATTACCTAAAGTAGGAGAGGTTAAAATACCCGGTGGCAACACTAGACCGGGAGTAATGTTACCTGATGGTGGGTTAGTAAAAATGGTATCGCAGGCAGGTACTGCTGTACTGTTTGCTGAATAAATGGAAATCAGCAGAGTGAAAACGAGCCATATCTTAACGCGACAACGGCTTGCCATATCAATACTAACCACGGGCGACAACCTCCACTTGACGACTAACACGAGTATCACCACTTTCGCATACCGCAGTGCTATGAATATGAAACTGGGTTATCGCCCCCGCGGAATACGCCGTGCAACTTAATGCCACACTGCAAGCATGAAAACCCACCACATCCGGCGGTGTCCAATTGTTTGCAACACTTGCGCAGGTTGGGACGACATTGGCTGGCGCCGCCAGCGGGAATAATTGCGCTAATGCGGCATCCGCGCCACTGTTTGCCGCGGCTAACGCCCGAGTCCCCCACACTTCTTGGGTTAACCCGCTATCGGCATCCTCAACAATATTGATTAATGCCGCGGCCAGCAGAAACATCACGGTAATCACAAAAATGCCGATGACTAAGGCGCTGCCACCTTGGCGACGGGCCGAGTACCGATAACCTGCTGAGCGCGATAGGCTAAATACGTTAAGGGACATTGATCACCTGCACTTGATGTCGATACTGCAATGTCTCGCCATTGACATTAAATCGGGGCTGTA
Organism: Shewanella sp.; assembly: GCF_051658185.1. GTDB lineage: Bacteria > Pseudomonadota > Gammaproteobacteria > Enterobacterales > Shewanellaceae > Shewanella. The sequence continues at coordinate 1,517 of NZ_JBOFMC010000152.1, forward strand.
GCTGCACCATCGCATTATTGACTAGGCTCGATGGCGTGAGGATAAACGGTAAATCAGCACTACTGGTTAAGGCATTTGCGATGCCTTGTGCCATCAACACGCCAGAGCCCATATCTTTTGGGGCTGGCTGGCTGGCGACCAAACCATAGCCAGTATAACGCGTTAGCGTTAATTCATTAGCCGCTGGCGCCTTTTCAACGCAATAACTGACGGGGGCAGAAGCAAAATAAATCCGTTGCCGCGGGGAGGCGTCGGCAAATCTCACGTTAGCCGTAAAGGTTAAGGTCATTTGATTCGCTAGAGTGCTCATGCTGTTAATCTGCGCGCGTTTTTGCGCCGCAGCGTCATACACATCACGCTCGGTTAGGGGATAAATCCATGCATATTGGTTAACCGCAAGCTTACTGCTCAGGTTATCTACCATCACAGTCCCGCTTAAGGCCGCGGCGCTCGGCGCTATCGGCATCGCTAAATAGCTGGTGCTCGCCTCGGTAGGCACAAATTCAATACATTGATAGGTAAGATTATCGCCATTCAATCGCACACTGTTAGGCAGCGCGCTGCGCAGCTCGCGGGTCATACGCTCAAGGGCAAAACGACTCTGACTTAACACTTGGTCGACCGTACTGGACTCCACAAACATCCGTGTGCCGAAAATAATAAAGCTACTCACCCCGACCACCAGAATGCCTAAGATCAGGATCACTGTGACCATTTCGACTAAGGTAAAACCCTGTGCGTATAGATGCTTACGCTTAACGGAAAAAGAGCCCATTAGTAATTACTCCTCACCATATTGTAAGTAATTACTTCGCCATCGGGCGTAGTCACATTAATGGTCACTAACTTGGTATTGGGCACAGCGCCAAAGGTAACAGTCACACTTAATTGATAATGAGGATACACCTCTGCATAAGTTTGGCTGGAATTGAGCATCGCGGCGTTCTGGTTTAAACCGTGGTAATCGTCGACATCGTTAAAGTCGTTACGGCCTTCTCCCGCCTCAGGCCCCAAAGTGGCCGAACAAGGGCTGCCTAATGGGCTGCCACAGGCAGGCACGCCACCATTGGCATTGGTATTTTGGTCATAACGTTTGCCCCAAATTTCATTCATCACCGAATGGGCAAGTTCGGCACTTTTCACGCGATGCAAGGTCTTGGCGGCGCGATCCGCTTGGGGAAATAGCATACTGCTGAGCATCACCATCGCAATGGCGATCACCAACATGCCGACCACGAGCTCGATTAAGGTAAAGCCCTGCTGTGCTTTGGCGTGGGGAGGCACGTTGTTGGAGGCGGTGATGAATGCGGTTTTCAAGCGCAGCCGAGGGTTAATTGGCATAAATATAGCCCTCGCTGGCGATATTAATCACCACAGTATCATTGGCAACCACCTTAATGCAGGGGCCATGACAGCCAAGCAACACTCGGCCATGCATATCAAAATCAAGATTGAAATGAGTGGCGTTATTGCTCGTGAGCACTAACTGCGCACCACCTTTAAACGCTTGGGTCGATAACGGATTGGGTGCCAATGCGACGCCCGTACAGCCTACACTATCACGACTGGCAAACTGGCTCACTTGATAACCCGTCGCCGACACCGCCACACGGTAGCACCTGTCGGTATTATTTAACGCTTTTTGCTGAACTTGGCGCAGCTCGGCCATAAATTCATTGCGTAGGCTAAAGGCGCTGTAGGATGACGGGCTAAATAAGCGCGGCAATACCGTCACCGCCAAAATCCCCAGCAGGATAATGGTGGTCACCAGTTCGACTAAGGTAAAGCCAGCCTGTTTCGCCATCAAAAATAAGCCATGGTTGAGATAAGGTGCTAGGTTCAGTTTCTGCCAACTTGATTCGTAAGGCAATGATTTCGCTTAAGCAAGATAAATAATGCGGCAATTCAATTGATGAGAACCAACAAATCAATCGATTCTTAGCCTAAAAAAAAGGCCTGCTAGGCAGGCCTTTTCCAAAAATTCAAATTAACAACCAGTATCCGTAATCACGTATGTAGGCAGTTTAGCTGAAGTTGCTGAGGCATCTGCAACCACTGCTTCTGTATAAGTAAAATAACAGTCTGCAGGAGCGCCATGTTGATAAATCTTAGCAGTGCCTGGTGTGCCAGTTGTGCCAGTTGTTGAATCTATAATCCAATCTGCTTTAACAGCAGTCTGAGAAGAAGCATCGTCAAAAGTAATGTCCATGCCAGCTTCTAGTGAAGCTTTTGTTGCTTTCATATACCCATTTAAAATCGCTACCGTGCTAGTATCATCAATTTTTACGCTTGCATCACCTTTTTCCTGTCCGAGTAATGCTGCTTTTGAGTAAACCAAGCTATTTGCACCTTGAATGGCGCCTTTTAGACCTTGTAATGCAGACGCGCGCGCATCGCCTTGCAGGTTAATAAACTTAGGCGCTGCGGTGACAGCAAGAATACCTAAGATAATGATCACGACGACTAATTCGATTAAGGTAAAACCTTGTTGTTTTTTCATATTTAACGACCTTTTTTAAGAACTAATTAATTAAATTACGTGTAAAAAACGTAAAAACCAACCTAACAACTCACTTAACAACCAACCTAAAGAAAAACTAGTAGCCAACTTAACATCATCGTACTAATCCAGCCGATTAGCCCATGGGATTAACCCTGCAGATCAAGGCGTAAATGGGGTTTGAGTAAAACTTAACACTTTACCCGTACCAGGGTTATAAACCACGCCTTTAGCTCCTGTGGTGGCTAAGTCTGGGGCAGGATTAGGCACACCCGTGGTTGGGTTTAACACCAGTGAGGCGACTTGGTGATAAACACATAAATCCAAACCACTCACGGCGGTGCCGGCAATGGTATTAGTACTGCCACCCGCACCAGCAATCACCCGTAC
>NZ_JBOFMC010000153.1:0-6537 GCF_051658185.1 Shewanella sp.
CACAGAAACCGGCCAGATCGTAATCTTCACCTTCATACATACCGGGCATCTCAGCGGTCTCACCGCCAATTAACGCGCAACCGGATTGGAAACAACCTTCGCCGATACCATTGACGACCGAGGTCGCCGTTTCAACGTCGAGTTTACCCGTTGCATAGTAGTCGAGGAAAAACAGCGGTTCAGCGCCTTGCACGATTAAGTCGTTTACACACATGGCCACTAAATCGATACCGACAGTGTCATGTTTTTTATAATCAATCGCTAAACGCAGTTTAGTTCCGACGCCATCGGTGCCAGAAACTAACACAGGTTGTTGGTATTTGGTTGGGATTTCACACAGTGCGCCAAACCCCCCTAAATTGCCCATGACTTCGGGGCGACGGGTACGTTTAACGGCGGCTTTAATGTTACTTACCAGTGCATTACCAGCATCAATATCAACGCCGGCATCTTTATAGCTCAGTGGGGTAGGAGTGCTCACGCGGGGGACCTCTTGGGTACATCGTTATTGGATTTTATGCGGCCGTATTCTATCAGCTTGTGCTAGGGGTCGAAAGCCATGATTTAGATTTATGCCCGCTAACGGGAATTTTTAGTGCTAGCGGCGCGAAATTTTGTGTTTTTGCCCCTGTTTTCGTCTTGGTCTTAATGCATTCTTGGGAGCTTGTTCACGATTAGCTCGGCAAGCAAAACTTTATGTTTTACCTAATAAACAAATCATCTAAAATTTAAAAAATTTGCCTAAAATGACGCGAACAAGAGTAGGAGAAAAAAATGAAAGTTGTCGAGGTTAAGCACCCGTTAGTGCGCCACAAGATTGGTTTGATGCGCGAAGGTGAGATCAGCACAAAACGTTTCCGTGAACTTGCCGCAGAAGTTGGCAGCCTACTTACCTATGAAGCAACGGCAGATTTTGAAACGGAAACTGTGACCATTGATGGTTGGAATGGTCCGGTAGAAGTCGATCAAATCAAAGGTAAAAAAGTGACTGTGGTACCGATTTTGCGGGCAGGCCTTGGGATGATGGACGGCGTGCTTGAGCATATCCCGAGTGCGCGTATTTCCGTGGTCGGCATTTACCGCGATGAAACAACTTTAGAACCTGTGCCCTATTTTGAAAAACTTGCCAGTGATTTGAACGAGCGTATCGCGCTGGTGGTTGATCCTATGTTGGCGACAGGCGGCTCAATGATCGCCACTATTGATTTGTTGAAGAAACGGGGTTGCACCTCAATCAAAGCCTTAGTGCTAGTGGCTGCGCCTGAAGGCATTAAAGCCTTAGAAGCCGCGCACCCTGATATCGAGCTTTATACCGCTTCTATCGATAAGTGTTTAAACGAAAAGGGTTATATCCTGCCAGGCCTTGGTGATGCAGGCGATAAAATCTTTGGCACTAAATAATCTGACCGACGGTTAACGTGCGCCCAAGGTAATTGGGCCAATGGTCGTGTAAGTGAATGGGACGGGATTTAATACATCGATCCAAGATCTCAATGAAAAAGTAAAGGCCGAGTCACTCACGACTCGGCCTTTTTGTTTAATTTGCGGATTACCACGAGCAGTGATAATCAGGCCAATTAGAGTACCATCGCGGCAATCCAGCCAAACACTAACAGCGGAATGTTGTAGTGGATAAAGGTGGGGATCACGCTGTCACGGATATGATCATGTTGGCCATCCGCATTTAATCCTGCCGTGGGGCCGAGAGTCGAATCGGAGGCGGGCGAGCCGGCATCTCCGAGGGCCGCCGCGGTGCCGACGAGGGCAATCGTCGCCGGGATTGAAAAGCCAAAACTTAAGGCCAGTGGCACATAAATCGTGGCGATGATCGGAATGGTGGAGAAGGATGAACCAATGCCCATGGTAATGAGCAGCCCAACCAGCAGCATTAGAAAGGCGGCAAGGGCTTTATTATCACCAATGATGCCACTTAGGGACGCAACAAGGGTGCCTACTTCACCGGTGGCTTTCACCACCGCGGCAAAACCTGCCGCAGAAATCATAATAAAACCGATATTGGCCATCATACGCACACCTTGATTAAAAATATCTTGGTCGGCGACGTGTTTTAATGCCCCAGAAAAACTAAAAATCATAAAGCCTATCAAGGCGCCAAAGATCATCGAATCGGTTTGCAGCTGCACTAATAAGGTGGCTAAAATCGCCAGTGCCGCAATGGCGATATTGCGCTTATTAAGGGTTTCTTCGGGTTCGGCCGCCAGCACCTTGGCTTCATCGTATTGCCTTGGTTTGCGGTAACTGATCAATACGGCGCAGAGTAAACCGACTAGCATTCCCGCTGCAGGGATGAGCATCGCGGCGGGGATTTGCTCACGGTGTGCGGCTAAGCCGTTGGTCGTCAGGTTAGAGAGCAGAATATCATTTAAGAAAATTCCACCAAAACCAATAGGTAAAATCATGTAAGTCGTGACTAAACCAAAGGTTAACACACAGGCGACTAAGCGGCGATCGAGCTGCAGTTTGGACATGATATGCAGGAGTGGCGGCACTAAAATCGGAATAAAGGCGATATGAATAGGTAAAATATTTTGTGATGCCATCGACATGGCCAATAGCGCCAGTAGCAATAGCCAACGGATCCAGCGGGTATTTTGATGAGTAGGTTGTTGGCCAAGGCTGACAATAATCGATTTGGAGATAAGTGTCGTCAGCCCTGAATGGGAGAGGGCTACTGCAAAGGCTCCGAGTAGGGCGTAGCTGAGGGCGATCTGCGCGCCGCCGCCCAGACCAACATTAAAGGCATCGATCGTTTGATGCAGATCCATTCCACCCACAAGTCCTGCCACGAGGGCGCTGATGGTCAGGGCGATCACCACATTCACCCGTGCCAAACTGAGTGCTAGCATCAAGCACACTGCAATTACGACTGCATTCATTGTCAATATCTTAAATTTTATAGGTCAAAGGGGCTATTTTTGACTGCAAAGCCTGTCGTTGTCCAGTTTGCCGGGGCGTTATCTGAAAATTATCTGCAAATGTAAATGCACTGATTTGTCTCTGTTAGGCGAATGTGTTCAAGATGAGACGTAAATAGGTTGTCAGACAGGATCTAGGACTTATAATGCCTAAGGATTTGATTGGTAAGCCCCTATCTTCAGCGCGTTGCACTCTTAAGCAAAATGTTAAGTCGTGGGATGTTGAGTGGAGTCCCGTTTGCTGCGTTCGATGTTTTAATCATTTCGCAGCAAAGTGGCTGGAGCTTACTTTAGCGTTAATTCAACACAGAGATGGAGAAATACAATGAGCGTATTAGTTGGTCGTCCGGCGCCTGATTTCACTGCTGCAGCGGTATTAGGCTCAGGCGAAATTGTCGATAGCTTTAACTTAACTGCCGCGATTAAAGGGAAAGCAGCGGTAGTGTTTTTCTACCCACTTGATTTTACATTTGTGTGTCCCTCTGAGTTGATCGCTTTTGATCACCGTATGGAGGAGTTCACCAAGCGTGGAGTAGAAGTGATTGGGGTTTCTATCGACTCTCAGTTCACCCACAACGCATGGCGTAACACTCCCGTTGAAAAAGGCGGTATTGGCCAAGTGAAATACACCTTAGTGGCTGATGTTAAACACGATATCTGTAAAGCCTATGACGTGGAGCACCCACAAGCGGGCGTGGCATTCCGCGGTTCTTTCCTGATTGATAGAGAAGGGATGGTGCGTCATCAAGTCGTGAATGATCTGCCATTAGGTCGTAACGTCGATGAAATGCTGCGGATGATCGATGCGCTGCAATTCCATGAAGAATATGGTGATGTGTGCCCAGCGGGTTGGGAAAAAGGTGATAAAGGCATGAGCGCGAGCACCGAAGGTGTGGCAGCATATCTGTCAGCAAATGCTGCGTCGCTATAAGTAATTGATATTAAAAAAAGCTGCGAATTCGCAGCTTTTTTTATATCTTGCGATCCCTTTTACCTGATGCAAACAATGGGCTTAATCCTTTGCGTGTGCTTCGGGCTCTGCAGCCATAGGCGCTAATAATGGCCAGCCGCCTAAGGCCTTCCAGCGATTGACGATATAGCAAAATAGCTCGGCGGTGCGCTCGGTATCATACAAGGCCGAGTGGGCCTCTTTATTGTCAAAGGGGATCCCCGCCATGATACAGGCCTTGGCCAGCACGGTATGGCCGATCGCCAACCCCGCCAGTGATGCGGTATCAAAGGTGGCAAAGGGATGAAAAGGCGAGCGCTTTAAATCGCAGCGGGCGATAGCTTGGCTGACAAAGCCATGATCAAACGCAGCATTATGGGCAACGATGATACTGCGATGGCACTGGGCGTCCTTTTGCGCTTTTTTTACGGCTTTAAAAATCTCTAAAAAGGCGGTTTTTTCAGTGACAGCCCCCCGTAATGGATTATGGGGATCGATGCCATTAAAGGCCAAGGCTTCCGGTTCTAGATTCGCCCCTTCAAAGGGTTCAATATGAAAATGCAGGGTTTTATCTATCCCGAGCACACCTTGATTATCCATCTTGAGAAGGGTGACCGCTATTTCCAGCAACGCATCCGTTTGTGAGTTGAAGCCCGCGGTTTCGACATCAATGACTACCGGAAAATAGCCTCGAAATCGGTGTTTCAATATATTAGCGTCGCAAATGTCGCTCATTAACGTACCCAGTAAAATTCACAGGCGGCTATTATGCTAAATGCCTTCGGGCCTGTCATGTTTGATTGGTGATTTTATGAGCTAAAGGAACTAAAAAGTTTGCCGATAAAGCCATGTAATGGATAAAGATGAGTAAAGTCGATGTGGCGAAAACTGATTTTAGTATCAATTTTGTGCGTTCCTGCCAGCGCGCTGGCGGAGCTGCGTCACTATGTGGCCTCCTTAGATGAGTCGCAATGGCGTCTTGCGCAGAATTCACCGATTGTTTGCCGTCTTGAGCATGATATTCCTGCCTATGGTAAAGCCATATTTACCAGTGCAGCCGGTAAAGAATTGAATTTGAATTTTACGTTAGATATGTGGGTCAAACCCGAACAGGTGACTCAAGCGAAGTTGATTAGCCGGGCACCCCAGTGGCGTCCTGGCGTTGTGTCAAAAGAAATTACCTCATTGCGTTATCAACGGTATTTTAATGGGGAAGTGCCTAAAAACGCGGCATGGTCGATGCTGGCAGAATTGAGCCGAGGTATGCAGCCTACCTTTTATTACGCCGATTGGTATAACGAGTCTAATAAAATTGCCGTGGGGTTATCTGCGGCAAATTTTGGTCGTCAATATTCGGCATTCAAGGCCTGTTTATCACAGCTATTACCCTATAGTTTTGAAGATATTGCGTTTACGGTATTAAATTATGAGGTTGGCGGCGCCGATTTAACCCGTTTTTCTCAGCAACAATTATCGCGGATACAGGAATACTTAGCCTATGATCCCGAGGTGGAACTTGTGTTGGTCGATGCTTATACCGACAGCTATGGTGGACGTGCAGTTAACCAGAAGGTGTCCGATACGCGCGCGCAATCGGTAAAAGAATTTTTTATGGCCAGCGGCATTGCCCAAGAACGGATTGTTACGGTAGGCCACGGTGAACGCCGTCATGTCGCCTCGAATGAGGAGGTGGAAGAACGCGCCCGTAACCGCCGGGTGGTGATCCGCCTAAGTAAACCCATTTGAGTGCGTTTATTGATTGATAGCGCACTTGATGAATCGGTTGTGTTAACGATAAATAGCGCACTAATGCACTAATGCACTAATGTTGTGATAAAGAGTACAGCGCTGCAATAAGCGCAAACGCGGATATTAACAAAAACGCCAAGTCAATGACTTGGCGTTTTTGTTGATACTGAGTCTACGAGACTCAGTGCTCGCATTCGCAGCGTGGTAAATGGCGCCGCCAGTATCTACAAGAAATGTCCGCGGATTATGCATAAAAAAAAGCCCACTTAATCTAAGCGGGCCGCAAAAATAATGCATTTGCAATCAACAAATTGAAGGAAGGAAGTCAAGCATAAGAACCAGGGATGAAACTAAAGTGTTGGGAACACATCAGTTTAAAAGTTCTTTGTTTTCCATATCTGCACGCAGACATCTCCTGAAAACACGTAAATTTTAAGAGCTTAGCGCCGATATAACAAACGAGAAAAATTGCCCAGATACATTAGCAAATCTAATGCTTAATTAAGTGATCGCGCTCACGTAACGCATTATTTAGGTTGATAAGTAACTGAACAGTCACTATTTATGCATAAAAAAGCGGAAAAGCAGGCGGGTAATGTTATCGCTTTGTTGGGTTTGGCAGCAACATGAAAAAATCTTCTTGTAATCGCAGGCATTTTCCGTAGAAATTTTGCGGTATAGTACCGACTGAAATAAAGGCGTTACGCCAATAACCATAAAAAAAGGATGTGAAAAGATGGCATATCGATTTCGCCTTGCCGCGCAAGGTTTGGTAGTTGCAGCACTGGGGCTGAGCCTTGGCGCCTGTCAAAGTGGCAATACTGACGAGTCCGCGGCGACGGCGCCCGTGAGTCAGAGTCAATGGAATTACCCACATACTGAGCAAGCATCGTTAGTTGAAAC
>NZ_JBOFMC010000154.1:0-11994 GCF_051658185.1 Shewanella sp.
AACAGCTAACAGCTAACAGCTAACAGCTAACAGCTAACAGCTAACAGCTAACAGCTAACAGCTAACAGCTAACAGCTAACAGCTAACAAGTAGCCTAAAAAACTACCTGCAACGACGAAATATCACACCAACTGGTTAAAAATCACGCTACCTAGCACGAATATCAGATGTTTGTATTGATCTAAATCAAATACGCCTTTAAACTCGCTTTAAACAATCATTCTCTTTGCATGTTAAGGATTTTCTATGTTGGATAGCCGTACCATCCAAGTGATTAAAAGCACTATTCCGTTACTCGAGTCAGCAGGACCTGCGCTTACCACGCATTTTTATCAACGCATGTTCAAGCATAATCCTGAATTAAAAGATGTTTTCAACCTAGCTCACCAGCATTCTGGTGGTCAGCCAGCGGCCCTTTTCAACGCCATTGCGGCCTATGCTCACCATATCGATAACCTTGCTGCACTGGGCGCTGCGGTCGAGCGCATCGCACAAAAACACACCGGCTTTTTGATCAAACCCGAGCAATACGCCATTGTTGGCGGCCATTTACTCGCCACCTTGCAAGAATTAGGCGGCGATGCCGTAACCGAAGAAGTACTCACCGCTTGGGAACAAGCCTATGGCTTTTTAGCCAATATTTTTATTGCGCGCGAACAACAAATCTATCAAAGCCAAGCTGAACAAGCCGGCGGCTGGTTAGGTGAGCGCCGCTTTACCATTAGCGCCAAAACGGTAGAGTCGAGTGTCATTACCTCCTTGGTATTGACCCCGGCGGACGGCAAGGCGGTGAAAGACTTTATCCCCGGCCAGTACCTCAGTGTAAAACTCAAGCACCCTGATTTGGCCCATGAGGAAATCCGCCAATATTCACTCTCCGACGCGCCTAATGGCACCCACTACCGCATCAGCGTTAAACGAGAAGAAGGCGGCCAAGTGTCTAATTTACTGCACGATGTTTTACAGGTAGGCGATGAGATTGCGGTGATCCCGCCCGCGGGAGATTTTACCCTGCAAGTGAGCGAAGCAACCCCTGTGGTTTTGATTTCGGCAGGCGTTGGCCAAACGCCCATGCAAAGCATGCTAAATCAACTACTAAAGCAAAAGCACCCCAGTAACATCACTTGGCTGCATGCCTGTGAGCACGGCGCGGTACACGGCTTTAAAACCGCAGTGCAAACCCAATGTCAGCTACACGCCAATCTCACGAGCTATGTGTGGTATCGCACGCCAAATACCAGCGATAAACTAGGTGAAGATTATGATTTTGAAGGTCAAATGAGCTTAAAGGCGATTGCCGACAGCCTCGCACCTAGCGCTCACTATTATTTTTGTGGGCCTATCGGCTTCATGTCCGCCATTAAACAGCAATTACTCGAGCTAGGTGTGACAGCGGACAAGATGCATTATGAAATGTTCGGCCCTCACGCCGAGCTATAACCTCAGCGCAGGGCGGGAGTGGGAGCCGAAACCAAAGGTGAGGCTTGAGTGAACTTGAAGCTTGAGTGAACTTGAGACTTATGCGAAGAACAATCTTAACTTAAGTGAAGATAGACAGTAGCTTAGGTCAAGACTGCCGCTTAGCGCAAACCACCGCATCGCGGACATAAGGCGAGATGGCCTTATGTCCGCGGCTTATCAATCGCCCTCTTTCGCTAGCAAGATAACCAGAGCACATGGCAGCAGCGCGTAAACTCAAGCTGCACGCTCAAGCGTGTTGCTAAACTCGCGCAGGTAACGCAATGCAAGCCACCTCTTGAGGGGTTAACGCCCGACTCTGCCCAGGAGTTAAGGCGTCATCCAGCACAATCTGCCCAATCGATACCCGATGCAACCCCAGCACAGGGTTACGAAAACGCCCAAACATCCGTTTGATTTGATGATACTTACCTTCTTTTAAGGTCACTTCGGCTACATGCTCAGACACAATCACCAACTTCGCTGGCTGAGTCATAATATCTTCAAACCCAAAATACATGCCTTGGGCAAACGCCGTGACATAGTCGGCAGTTAACGGATTGGCCAGCGTCACCCGGTAGAGCTTATCCACCTTATTTGTCGGCGACATCAGCGCCTGTGACCAACGGCTGTCATTGGTCAGTAACAATAAACCTGAGGAATTTAAATCCAGCCGCCCAGCAATATGTAACCCATTGCGCTGCTTGGCATCGAGTAAGTCCAACGCGGTTTGATGCTCAGCATCTTGGGTTGCGCTCACCACGCCAACAGGTTTATGCAACATCAAATAGCTTGGCGTATTGCTCTGTAATAATTGCTCATCGAATTGCACCCGGGCAAATTCGTCAATCTGCAGATCAAGATCCTTGGCAATCGCACCATCAACCCGCACGCGCCCGGCCAGTAATAATTCTCGCACCGATTTACGAGGGATCTGCAGCTCAGAGCACAAAAATCTATCCAGCCGACCACGTTTAGATTGCATAACACCCCACAGAATGAACACACATTACCGGAAAATCCTCCCCGAAAAACACCATTGCTAACCAAGGATGAGATGCCAAACACTCGATGCGCCGACAACGCGGCGATAAACGAGAAAGTGGCAGATGCGATAACCTGGTCATGATGACAACGCGGCGGCGATCGCAAGACAGGCCGATTCCACTCCTGCATCGTGATTAAGGCACGATCGCGCGCTCTTGGCGTTATTGATGTCACCGCCTCGCCGACGCCTTTAAAAGGACTCGTCAACAACAGCATCAGCACACTGGCAGGCCAGCATAACCGCAGCGTTAGAATAAATTGTTTTAAAATGAATCACAGTCTCAGGCATGGCCTGAATATCAGTTACTTTAAGGCGCTAACTCGCTACACTGGCAAGCATGAGTTTCCCCATTTAAACGACATTATGCCAAGCCCATATTCCTATTCAACCACCTATATTTTAGATAAAGCCCATTTTGCAGAGTGCTATGACCAATCCGTCACCCCCGACACCACATTAAAACCCTACTATAAAGCCATTGGTTTTAACATGGTGGGGATTGCACTCATTTTTACTGATATCACGCTGTATCTTGCCTATTTTTTTATCGGCCTAGGCATCATTGACGCGCTGAATGTGAAATACCACAAAGCCTGGTGGTTACTGCGACAAATGATGAGTAAGGCAGCCAATAATGAAGTCACCCTAACCATTGATGAGCAAGGGATCCGCACCCAATCGCTGTATGTTAACAGCCAAATCCTGTGGACGGACATGTACCGCATTACGGCAACCGCGAAAGGTTTTTTGATCATCCATAAGGCGGGGACGAGCTACGTCTCAGCCGCTTGTTTAGACAGCGCCACCCTCGCCTATATTAAAGCCAAACAATAAGCACAACTCTGACGCGATCATCACCCACAAAAAAGGCTGATTTACATCAGCCTTTTTTGTGGGTATCGCGTTTTATGCCAGCAGATGGCTTGTATTCGTCAGTTGACGTTGATTACACCAGCAGGCATGTGCAGCATTATTTTTTTAGCTCACCAATCGGTAAAATGGTGCGGCCATATTCGTGATTCAGCACCTGAGCCATCGCAAAATAAATTGCGCTTGCACCACAAATCATGCCTTCAAATCCAGCAATGGTGCCAATTAAAGCGCTGCCAGTAAAATCTCGCGCTGCCAGCAGGAAAAATAATAGCGTTAAAGAACCAAACACAAACTGCTTCGCTCTTGGGTAACGTAACGATCCCACAAACATAAATGCGGTAAAAATCCCCCAAAGGGTCAAATACCAGCCCATAAAATGAGCCGGGCTCGCTGCAACGCCTGTATTTGGCATTAAAATCAAGCCCACTAAGGTTAACCAAAATAAGCCATAGGAAGTAAACGCCGTCGTACCAAAGGTATCACCACGCATAAAACACATAATGCCGACAATCACTTGACCTAAACCACCATAAAAGATCCCCATTGCCAATATCATGGAATCAATCGGGAAATAGCCCGCATTATGGATATTTAACAAAATGGTTGTCATACCAAAACCCATTAAGCCTAATGGCGCGGGGTTAGCCAGTTTATTCGACACAATCACTCCTAAAAATTATCAATTTGAATATCAGCCCGTTTGCAGGTGTTAAACACCTCGGCTCCAAGGCATCCGCCAAAAGAGGCTTACCGTCATCCGCAAGGCCAGCTGCCAATGCCTACTGGTCAGATTGCCGCTAACGCGAAACAAACGCCAAGCGAGACTACCGCCCTACCGCTTAAGCGGGCTGCGCATACTAGGGAAGGTCACAGTGAATAGCAACGAAAAGAGCAAAACACACCTGTTGTAACTACATTGCGAGGAAATACAAATAAAATTCAATTAAATCAATAAAATAAAGCCAAGCATTTGCAAGCAAGTCATATCGTGCGGGTTATGCATAAAATTATTCTTTTAGATTCAGCAAGCTACTAAAATTAATCCTAAAACCGCCTGTAACTCGCAGTTTGAGCCGCTTTTATGCTCAAGCTCAAATTTCATCCAAATCCCTAGACAATAACGCTCTTATTCCCGAGGTAAAAAACAGGCAAAACAGCCAACTGCATCGCATTTTGGCGATAAGAGTGAGCTCATCGATACTTTGGATAAATTGTTCATTTTACGCTCATGTACGTCCGCAAAAACATCGTCATGCTGCGTTCGCCGCCAGCGACGCTACAGGGCACGTTATGATAAATAACATTAATCGCGGGAGCGGGGATGGCACAAACTGATTGGATGCAATGATAAAGCGAGAAGGCCGGAGCCGATACTCGACCCTGAAGTTGTAACTTGAATCAGTTCAAGAAAATTGCCTAGGCTCCACTTTTGGTAACACCATAAAAATATTAGCAAAATCATCACTTCCCCGTGGTGAGTATTATGGCCGAACTCGTCAGTCAAGCGCCTTAACACAACCGACAATTTTTTATATCAAAAAAATAATAGCGATGATAAATTGCTGCCATTGCCGCAACAGATTCAAGGGCATAGCTCTGAGGCTTTTGTGAACAATTTAATAACTAAAGGAAATAAAATGAAAACGTTACCCACTGTTATCACATTATCGGCATGCTTAGCATTTGCCTGTATTGCCGATGAATCGACGCTCCCACCCGCTCCCGCCGCCGATCTTGCCCAGCTGATAGAGGTTTGCCAACAGATGGCAGTTGAAGATCAAGTCGACAATGGGGAATTGCAACAATATGTACTCGACTGCGTTAATGATCAATTAACGGAATTAGGCTATCGTCCCGTCAACTCGCTCAACTAATTACCACTCTTATATTTGCTGCGATAAATTAGATGATTCTATAAGCGGATTTTATCCGCTTATATGAGTGACTTTTATAAGTGGCTTTGTATTGCAATTGGCAGCACTGATGTCGGGCCAATATCTCATTAATAAGTGCCAATTCTGCGTTTTTTAGCCTTTCCCTTCATTAAAGGCATAGGCTGATTCACAACAAACCGCCGAATTAATCGCCCCACCACTACAAAGAATTGACCATACCACCGCAAAGACGTTCGCCACGGCGCCGATTGAGCGGCAAGCTGTATCATTTTGCATCCATATAGATGAAACCTCTGCCCTATTTAGCGTAAAATGCTAATCTCACTTAAGTCATCACCATTTTGGCAACAAACATTAAATTATGTATCGCATTTTAGGTCTGTTATTAGCCGCATCCCTTAGCTTGCCTGCAACGGCGCAGCTAGATGAGTCATGCTCAACGAAACATGACTGTATCGAAGTAGGCAATTGGGATGTCGGTGTTGCCATAGGTTGGGGGCAAAAAACCAATCCTTTAAAAGATGTTGGCGATATTCCGGTATTTTTAATTCCGACGATTGCCTATTATGGTGAAAACTGGTTTTTTGATAATGGCAATTTAGGCTACAGCCTGACAGAGCAAGCACATTTCAGCCTCAATTTAGTCACCAGTTATAGCTTAGATAGGGCCTATTTTTATCGCTGGGATCCCTCGAATATCTTTTTAGAGCGCAACTCCCCCTCGAGAACGGGCTTTGGTCGATTACCTAATGCGCCTGCAGAGCCGGATATGCACATTAATGACTTAGGTTCACGTAACTTTACCCTCCTTGGTGGCGCAGAAGCCTTTATTTACTCACCATTAGGCATATTACGATTGGCATATACCCACGATATGTTTAATGTACATCATGGTTCTGAAGCACAAATAAAATGGAGTTATGGTTGGCAACTTAACCGCTGGATAATCGATCTCGCGTTCGTGTTTGATTGGAAAAGCCAAAACGTTGTGCATTATTACTATGGGATCCGCCCAGAAGAAAGTGCTTATTGGAGTCAACAATATCAAGCGCATTCTGGTTGGGATAAAGGTGCTGAAATGACGGCTCGCTACGAACTGACCAATACTTGGGATCTGCTATTGGCAGTTCGCTACACTCTTATTGCCGATGAAATTACCGCTAGTCCATTGCTGGACAAGGACGTTAGCAGTACCTATTTTATTGGCGCAGCCTATAGGTTTTAATATTTGTGATCCCCTTGGTTGTTAGATTGTGTTATCTATTGGCGCTGACGTTCGCCCTGATTAGCTGTTGCACTGTCTATGTGCAGGCTAATGAGGTCGCGAGCCTTAAGCTCACCCCTGAAATATGCATTACGAGCGAGGATAATGAAGCCTGTGAACTTCGAGTAGAATTACAGTGGCAGCAACCTCATAACGAATTAATTTGTATCATCTCCGATAATAGTGCCTATCCTAAATGGTGTAATGATTCGCTTGCGCAAAATAGCGTCAGCCTCAATGTCAGCACTTCGACTGACATTCATTTTGTGCTGGTGAATAAAGAGAGCAATCAAACATTAGCTGGGGCCAAACTAAAAATCACCTCAACTTCGACGCCACAAGTGCGCAGACGTTACCGTAATCCTTGGAGTTTATTCTAATGACGAGCCCACAATCCTCCCACAGAGTATTATTGGTTGAAGACGATGTTCGTCTGGCAAATTTAATTGTCGACTACTTAAAATCCCACGGTATGCATGTCGAAGTTGAGCGACGCGGCGATACCGTGTTGACTCGTTTAATTAACTATAAACCCGATATTATCCTGCTTGATATTATGCTACCCGGCATGGATGGCCTGACGCTGTGTGAAAAATTACCCGACTATTTTGCCGGCCCTATTCTATTAATGAGCGCCTTAGGCTCCAGTGAGGATCAGATCAAAGGCCTTGAGCTCGGCGCCGATGATTACGTGGTAAAACCCGTCGACCCGGCGCTATTAGTGGCCCGGATTAACAACTTACTGCGGCGCCAAAATCAACCCGCCCAATCAGAATCCCACTGTTTAACCTTTGGCAAACTGAGCATTGATCCCCACACCCATGCGATTCGACTCGATGATAAAGCAATCGATTTAACGAGCCATGAATTTGAATTATTGTGGTTATTAGCCTCCCAAGCCGGGCAAGTCCTGAGCCGTCAGTATATCTATCAATTACTGCTTAATATTGATTTTGATGGAAAGGATCGCAAGATTGATGTGCGGATATCCCGGCTTCGCAAAAAGCTCAATGATAATATCGAAACCCCGTTTAGAATAAAAACGGTCTGGGGACAGGGCTATTTGTTTGCGCCAGAGGCTTGGAATAACTAAATCAATCGGCAAACACCTAAGCCGCCAGGAACAATGAAGCCAATACCGTGAAACGCCTCTTTATCAGCTTATATTTGTTACTCAGCCTAAGCTTTCTTGGTATTGGCTGGACCCTCGACAGCCTTTGGCAAAAAAATGTTGAGGATAACAATGCACTAGACGCGCCACTGGTTGCACTGGCCCAACTACTTGCCCAGCTGCCGGCTGAAACTCGTCAGCAGTATTTAACCGCCCTCCCGAGTACTCCGTTACTGCCACTTACCTTACTGAGCGCCGATCAAATCGCACTTGGGCAAAATCAGCAGCTGAGCCCTCATCACTTAGTCACCACCCGTACCAATGATGACGAACAGTTTCAATTTATTAGGGTGGGTGAACAAGTACTCATGGTAGGCCCCCTCGATACCGATCCGCGGGAACACTTACGCAACCTATTCACTTTATTCTTTTATTTGTCTCTGGCCTTAGTTGCACTTATTTGGGTCGGCCCCTTGTCTCGGGATTTAAGCATATTACGCCAAGCAACCAAAGAGTTTGGCGAGGCCAAATGGGACACCCGTATCACACTCTCAAATCGTTCTCAGGTGAAGCCCTTAGCCAATACGTTCAATGAAATGGCGCGCCATATTAGTGCGTTGATAGAAAACCAGAAACACCTTTCCAATGCGGTATCCCATGAGATCCGCACTCCACTGGCAAGGCTTAAGTTTGCCCTCGCACTGCTCCCCCAGTATTGCCAAGCGGATTCAGATGAGCACAAACGCCAGAACTTTCTCGATGAGATGCAACAGGATATCAATGAGATAGAAAATCTGTTGCAAGAATTGCTAACCTACGCCAGTTTAGAATCCCCCCGGGAAGGCACACCACTTGAAGAGTACGATTTAATTCAGCTGGTGAAACAAACCATTAAACGCCTTGGTCCCCTTTGCTCAACTCCCATTCTGTTTGAATCTGATATTAAGGCATTATCCTTAGTGGGTGAGCCCAATTTGATTGAACGGGCACTACAAAACCTCCTGACGAATGCCCAACGTTTTGCACGCCAAGCGATCCGGGTCAAGGTCAGTCACAACTCGCAGCAGATAAGCTTAAGCGTGAGTAATGATGGCGAATCAATCTCAGAGGCCGACTTGCCCAAGGTGTTTGAACCTTTTTATCGCAGCCAAACGGAGCAAAATGGCAATAACGGCCACGGCTTAGGGCTCGCGATTATCAAACGTATTATGCAGCGTCACCAAGGCAGCGTTCACGTGAGCAGTCATCCTACGCAAACCTGTTTTACCTTGAGCTGGCCTCAAAAAACCAAAAGCTGAGTCATCACCCAATCAGTCAACATGACGCTTATTTTGGGGGCGTGTTGAGGATGCTATTAGCGCCACTCTCACTGACATGGAAGCCCTTAAAAGGCTCCTCGGCACTGCCGAATTCGTTGACGCCGAACACCGACTCTAGGCTTAATCCAGTTCAAACCCATCCAAATCGACCTTATCGGACTCCTCTATTAAGTCAAAATTCAGCTCAGGATTGAGGGCCGCTCGCTCTTGCTCTAGGTGCGACTGCATCACCTTCAGCGCCGCCAATTGCCGCCGACGCCGGCGCTGGTTGCATAAACGGATCACATCGTATTTCTGCGCATTCGTTAACGATAGCCAATGAAAACGCTCATCACGGCTACGTAAGCATCCCTGACAATAGCCGCGATCATCGGTTTGACAGACACCAATGCAAGGACTCGGTATTTCAAAAAAAGCTAATTGCTCCATAATCTTAGAGCTTCTCTACCATGATTAACATGCCGCGATTAATGTGAAATGATTAACGTACTGCGTTGCGCCGTGAGTTACCTGAAAATTACCACAAGGTTACACCTAGGTTAACCATTCCAAGCAAAAATACTTGCAGACAAGGTCTAGATCAACTCCATCATCTAGACTCGCAGCGCAAAATTCGCCATGTTCTTGCAACCTCTGGTTGCCACAACCGATAGAGGCTTTGTGATCTGTGCCGTAATTTTATGGTTCAACACCTTCAATGTACGATCTTGAGCACAATTTCGTGGTCGGCTCATAAACTTCTGCACACAGACGGACTCAAACGGCTTAGTTGTCCTCCATTTGCAGTCTGAATATGAGTGTTATTGAATCCCTCACGTTAATGTTAGCGCTAGTGTATCTTGCCTCCTTGAACTACTGGAGCGGTAAAAAGTGGGGCGCCTTAGCGACAATACTGCTTACCGCCAGCGCAGTAGCCACCAGCCTCTACTGGCCACTGGCCCTAGGGTTTATCCTGGCGTTAACCTTTGCCGCCATCCTGCATAAATTTGCCCCTGCTTCCCTAAAAGGAGAGATAAAGATCAATACGTTGCGCCAAACCAGCCAACATATTTTAGCCCTATCACTCTTCTTAGTTGCTATCCAATACACCATCAATACCCTGCTTCTCAAACAAGGCATTACACCTTGGTTAACCCGCCCAGACGTCGTGGATGCCTTCTTACCTATAGCAGGGGGAATTGAATTAAAAGCCATTATTAGCCTGAATCTGTGGGATCAAACCCACCCTGCTGCTGCCGTCATGCTGGCGGCGGTATTGTTAACAGGTTTAATCTGCAAACGGGCATTTTGCGGCTGGACCTGCCCTTTGGGCTTAGCCGGCGAATATCTCTATGCCCTAAGAAAGCGCGTGATTAGCGCCGAATTGGCCCCCCCAGCTTGGTTAGATTGGCCACTTCGCATGCTCAAGTATCTGTTATTACTTGCACTTTGCTATATCGTCATCGGCATGCCTACCCAGGCGATCCCCTATTATCTTCAAGGGAATTATCACAAAATCGCCGATGTCAAAATGGCACTATTTTTTGTGACCCCGGGGATCATTACCTTAATCTGCTTTGGCGCCATTCTTGCCTTAGCCGCATGGCGCCGCCAGGGATTTTGCCGCTATTTGTGCCCCTATGGGGCCCTGCTAGGAGTATTAAGTTTTGCCAGCCCATTAAAGATCCGCCGCAATCCCCAGCACTGCCTTATCGAAGCCAAGGGGATGAAATGCGATAAGTGTACCCGCGCCTGCCCCGCGAATATCGTAGTACACACCCAAACCACCGTGCGCAGTGATGAATGCCAAGCCTGCATGCGCTGCGTTGCGGCCTGTCCAAAATCACCTGCGCTCGGCTTTGCTCTCAAATCGGGCCAACGTGTCAGCCATAAAGGATTATTAGCCTTAATACTATTGGTATTATTTGCCTTGCCACTGCTCGCTTATTTAAACGGATTTTGGCATAGCCAAACACCTGATCACATCCGTATGGAACTGATCCCCATCATTGAGCGGATTGGCCACTGATCCCCCTCTATTCGCCAACAGCCCATAGCACCGCAACCTACCGGGCTGGCGGCGAATGTCAGCCCAAAAGACCGGCAAGGCATACCGAGCATCGCGACACAGCAACTCACACCGCAACTCAAGTAAAAGCGGATCGCAGAGGCTTAACATCAGCCCAGTATTTTAACGCAAGTGCTTCAGCACCCGATGCCCCCCCTGATGCACATGAACAGTTTAACAATGGCGAGGTTAACGATGATGAGGTTAACGATGAGTATCTGCGGGAGTTGGCGTTGCTACGCTAGCCTTAACTGATTATTCGTCACAGGCTAGCTAAACCTAGGCTAAACCGTTTTGGGTTGCTGGGCTTCAAGTAATTCATTTAGCTCAAGGATCGCCTGTTTAACCTTTGGCACGCTTTTTCTGGGCAAGAGAAAGCGGCCTTTTT
This sequence comes from Shewanella sp., assembly GCF_051658185.1. Lineage (GTDB taxonomy): Bacteria > Pseudomonadota > Gammaproteobacteria > Enterobacterales > Shewanellaceae > Shewanella. Next base: position 11,404 of record NZ_JBOFMC010000154.1, read on the forward strand.
TAAATTCCAACAAACCAAGATCTTTAACCCAAATCACGCCGGTAAGAAAGATACGTGCATGTTTAGCAATCAGCTTAGGAGCATAGACGGGAAAAACTCTCATATAACCACCTACCTGTATTGTTATTGTTATCGATTACATCTGTTTGACAGAACTTTTGCCCTGAAAGTTTCATCTTATCGATATTTCTTCCAGATTTTTTAGCTAAAACCGCACACGACTCTATGCTGCAGCATCTTCAACGCTACATCGGCCGATCTTAGTGAAAGCGATATTAATGACTATAGGGTTGCTGGTGTTGATAACAAGGGCGTGCTGATTAAGCGAGCAACAAGCAGTCTTTTAATGAAAACAAGCAATCGCTTGATGAAATCAAAGGCGTCATAAAAATGACACTTGTCATTTTTATGACGCTTAGCTACATTAACAGTGTTACTCAGGGTAAAAATGAGTCTATGACTCAGCTCCGTACTCGCCATATCTGGCAGTACGGTTTTTTTTTTACCGCAATTTTGGCTCATTCCGCGGCTAAAACGAACCTTGTTCACCGATTTATCTATAAAAAACATGACATAAAAAAAGGAGCCGCA
>NZ_JBOFMC010000155.1:0-8357 GCF_051658185.1 Shewanella sp.
TTATCAGCGACGCATCCATGCTGCGATAAAGTGCCATGCCTAGAATGACCATCACCAGAGACTCGAGTGGCAACCGACGTCGGCGCAGGGTGGCGACGCTGGCATCCTGCAGATATTGGCGGATAAATTCCTCTGGTAATACCGATTGGCGAGGGTTAAAGCGGTAACGAGTTGCATAGAAAAAGGCCTGCGACATCATTATCCACCCAGTCGGTCAAAAAGGGGGGAGTTGAGAAGAGTAGTACCGCACTTCTTAATTTGCTCGTATTAGGAGGGATGCCCAGCAGTAGATGATGCGAAATATTACTGCGACTACTCTGGGTATTAATCCATCGGCGGGCTTTAGGAATCAAACTAAACGTGAGGAAGGCGTTGTCGAAGCAGCTTGAGCAGTTGGCGTGTAGTGTTATTCTACAAATAAATTGTAGCGGCGTCGTTGCCTATCTGATTAAACCTTTCACCTTAATAACCAACAAGATGGGCAAATTTTAGCATCGCATCCTGGTTTTATAACACTTTGGAATGCGTCGTATAAATAAGCTTTTTTACCCGCACGGTGCATAAATCGCTTGTTGGACTTGGCCACAGCCATATTCGAGTCAATTGGTATAAATAATGGGTAATTTAGTGATAGTAATATTTTTTTGATGAACTGACCGTTGGCCAGAATAACTAATGGGGGTAACTTTTCATTTAACGACAGATGCACAGTTTGACCTGATGGAAATTCACCGCTTTACGTTAGCTCAATGGTAAACGATTCAGTCGAAGACATATCTATCTGGACTTAGACAAACGATTCAGTTGTTGGCAGCCCTCCCCCTTGGAAAAATAGACCCAATGTTGGCATGAATGTGTTTATTTTGACCTATTCGAGTCATGTCAACTATGACATCCAACATGAACATCAATTCGTTGTATTTAAGATCTTATATAAAAGTGTGATTTCACTTGATCATCTCGGAGGCGGGAAATTATCTGATGTCGTGACATAAGGGGCCGAAGCCCCTTGGATCAAATATGAACTTTAGGAAAACCCATAACACCGTAAACATTCAACACGTCATTCCAATCCCAACTTTTCACGCCAAGTGACGTTGGTATAGGCGGAATGAGGACTTGTGTCAGAATGCCTTTTTGCCAGGCTTTTCTCTTGAGTTCATTCGCTGCATTCAGGCCGGTCTCAGAGAGATCATGGTCAGCCCAGATATACAGCATTTTCACATTACTTGGTGGTTCAAACCTCGCCAGTAGCGTTGCATTCACAGCCGACCAACAAGTTTGCCCTGTTGCTCGAGTTACCGCTAAAGCCGTTTCTATCCCTTCAGAAACGCCTAAAACCTCACTAGGCAAACCTATTGGAATAGCACCGCCAGTGATTGTTCTGTCACTTGGTATGGGCATCATCTTTTTAGGCTTTTCAACCGGCGCTTTAAATCCGTCATCACTTAGGTAGATCCGATGGAATGTGGCGCTGCGCCCTTGCTGAGTAACGATTTTACCCAGTAGCGCTGGGTAGCTATCGATAAAAACTCCGTCTTCATCATGGTAGGGCAACTTTGGATGGAACCTGAGCACCGAATCCCATTCAGGACGGCTCCGCGTAACAATGCCACGACGATGCAAGTAATTCCAAACCGGTTGTGCACGAGGATCAGCAAGCGATAATGATTCTCCCCAGGTTTGATTCAAGCGATGCATAATCGCTTTATCCTCATCCTGCATTCTAACCTTCCAATCAACAGCGTTACTCCGTATTGCCGGAGTAGATGCATGGACTTGTCCGGGTTGGATACCTAGAACTTTACCGATAGCCTCAACAGATTGAGCAAAGCTCCATCCATTAATCCAAGACAACAGCTCAAAGCCATCATGAAAGATACCGCAGGTGTTACAAACGCCACCACCGGTATATTCAGCATCCTTGAACAGCCTAAAGCCATCACAACCGCCATGAACAGGACAAGCCACATGACGGCCTTTTCGTGTAATAGCGGCATCAAGTTCTGGCACCAACGCCGCCAATATTTGTAGCCATTGGCCATTGAGATATGGCCTCAATGTTTCAATTTGCAAAGGTAACGCCATATAACCTCCTTAAATAAAAAGCTGGCAGACCCGAAAACGCTAAAAGTCAGCACGGGTCCTGCATTCAGCCTTTCGGTTAACAGGACTATTAGTTAAGCTGGATACCGTGTCGTCCTAATGGCCAGATGATGGAATCACTAAGCTCATCAGGATTGACAACCGCAGCCATTGCGCAAACACGAAAGCAAAATAGCGATAATTCGTCATTTTGAATCCACAACAACACATCCTTGCACAACTGAGTACTGACACGACCATCCTGCAATACACGGGAAGCATCCAATAGCATGCCTTCCCGTAACTGCCAGCTTTCCGTGTCAGACCAGATGACAGGGGCATCACTAAACGCAAATATACATTCGAGCTGTGCTGATGCATGTTGATGGGATTGCTTTTGTAAAGAAGGAGAATGGGCAACGCGCCCATTCATTCAAGATAACCGCGTTCGGCAAGCGACACGCAGCCCTCGGATGCGACAACTACATGATCGAGCGTGTGAATATCAACTAATGACAAGGCGTCACGGAGTCGATGAGTCATGCGCTTATCAGCTTCACTGGGTTCAGGATCACCTGATGGATGGTTATGAACCAATATCACTGCTGCCGCATTGAGTTCTAGCGCTCGCTTTGTCACCACCCTTGGATACACACTCACCGCATCTAAAGTGCCTTTGAATAGCGCTTCAAATCGAATAACGCGAAGCTTTGTATCCAGAAAAATTGCACCAAAGACTTCGTATTCATACTTGTGCATCAGTGTTTGCAGGTATGAGAACACCGACGATGGCTGTTCAATTTTGCGACCTTTACTGAAACGATCATGAGCAAGTTTAAGCGCCATGGCTAAAATATCCGTCTCGGTCACTTGCTCAGGCACGACGTAAGTTCCGGCTGCTTCGCCAGCAAAAAATTTTCGATTATTCATGGGCATCTCCAAATATAAACGCGCGGACGGCCCCATGCCCTGACGGGGACGGAATCGTCCCCGCTGGGGTGTAAAAAGTAAGGTGACTATTGCATTAACAGTTGTTGTGTTACTGCAAATAACTCACGTTTCAAATCTTTGACATCATTGATCACAATGCTTTGAGGAAAGAACTTCTCAACACTGCGTGTTTGAATCCCTATCCCCAGCAGCTCAAAGCCACTTCGTCTGCAGCGGTCAACAATGTCATGGGTGGCAGCCCAGTCATCTGGGTCACCATCGGTTAGCACAATCATCAGCTTTCGCTGCTGTTTTTGCGCTAATAAACTGTTTGCCGCAAACCACATCGCTTGCGCCATGGGCGTGCAACCTCTGGGTTTTTGATCAAAACAGGCGGCCCGATGGCGAACCGATTGCTTGGGCAGTAGCACGATAGAAACCTCCTGATGAACGCCAGGAAAATAACTGACCGCAGGCACAACACCCGGTATACCTTCTAGTGCCATGGCCAAAGCCAAGGCGGCTTCATTGGCAACATGAAAGAACTTGCGATGTCCCTCTCCTATTGGTCTTCCCATCGAGCCCGATATATCGACAAGCAAATGCACTGCAGCATTGGGAGCAACACGAGGCTGTCTTTGAATAAATAATCTCGACTCACCCGCTTGTGAAGCAGCTAGACGATGTGTCGCGACTCGAAGGCCGTGCCGTTTGGCATGATTACGATTATCCTGACTGGCCTGAACCATCCCCCTAAGCCTGGCCCGAATTTGCGCCGACTCTGAAGCGGTTATGGTCAAGATGGCCTCATCACCAGTCAATGCCTGCTCTGCTTGAGGCAAACTCAGCGGTGTGACGCCCTGATGTCCTTCAGCTTGTTCCGACAAAACGTGTGCCACTTGGGCAAACGTATCAGGCTTAAACTGCTCGGCACAGGCCTCTAAGGCTTGTCGCAAATTGTCAGCTTGTTCAGCGGTATCTGAATCCCCCGTTGCAGGCAATGCTGTTTCCGAGGTTTGATTGTCACTACTGTCATTGCTCGCATCTTGTCTCCCGCTGTCAGTATCAGACTCATCCTGTGGTGGACGGGATTCTTCTTCCAACATGGTGACGATGGCATCGACAAGTTTCAAAACTTCACCTGTAGACGCAAGGCTAGGCACTGCTGTCAACATGGCACTTAATCGACTCATCGCTGCGGCTGAAAAGAGTTGTCTAACCCTTTCATCAACCGTTTGATACAACGTCGCCAGAATGCTCTGACCGAGAAACTGGTACCGCAAGCGGAACAACAACCATGCTTGCAAGTGAGTTGCAGGTTCAAGCGGTTCAGGTACACACATTTGCTGAGTGTCCACCATGTATTCAATCACTTGCGAAATACTGCGTCGGGTTCCGGGGTAATCCTTTGCCAATTCGTTTTCAATGCGAACATCCTCGATGATATTGAGCAGAGCCTTACGAATAGGCTTTGACGACGCCTTCTGCACCATATCAAAATTGGTATGTCGAATATGCGCCGCTTCATGTGCCAAGTAACCCCATGCAATCTGTTGATAGTGTGGGTCGTCTGGGTTTGCTGTTGGGATCACGATGCGCTTACCATCAGTAAACGCATCTTGTCCTTGAATAAGCACTGTTACACCAAACTTTTCACCATAAGCTGCGGCAACGATTGGCAGTGCGTTTTTTAACGGATGATTCATGGGAGGTCTCCTCACAATTGGGGGGATACTCCCTCAGCGGGAGTGTTCCCCGCTGGGATTTGGGTTAAAAATAAAATGAGTTTGGTACCGTCGAACCAAGGTTTGGACTGACGGTTGGTTGGGGTATTGCTCGCAAATTATCTGCCTGAGCAGGTAATGGCGGTGCCGGGTTGGGTTCTGGTTTGGGCATCAGTTGCCTGATATCCAATTGACCTTCACCGTGCATTCTCATCTTGTCTGGTGAGGACAAAATTAAAATGGTGGCCATCAGCTCGTGATACAGATTGTCTGTCACAGGGCCTGCCTTAGGTAAACGAACAAATAAATTGTCCATTGCTTCAACCATAGGCTGGACTCGGTGATCTAGGAATGACAAACCATCCAACTTGTCTCTTAATCGCTTGAGTGGATTAAGGGCACGCTGACTGATTTGATTCTTGCCTGCAACGGAACGCTCAAACAGTTCATTGGCATCACGAGCCACCTCCCTAAACAGGGTGTGTCCCATGTCATTGACCTTGTCATCTAAGCCACTTACCTGTTCAGCCGGTTGCATGCGATAGATGGCATAATCGAACTGTAGCCGTTGTTCCACGTCTTCGATGGGTGACAGTGCACGCCGGATTGCATCTGCAAATTCCGGGTGTTTTGCAACCCAATCAAAAGTCACCTGATCATAGTTGTCCAAGAATGATTGTTTGCACTGCGCAAACTCCTGACCGATCCGGTCAAGCTCTGGGACAATCTGATCAATTCGGTCCTCAGGGATGGCATAGCCACCTAAAAACCGCACACCGACTTGCTCACACAAACGCTGCGCTTCTTTCTTAAGCCTTTCAAAGTTGGCCAATGACTCTGGGTCGCAAATTTTTTTACTCCCTAAGCTGGCAACATCCTTGGGTGGAAGCAGGCTGCCATTGGCAAGTCTGAAATCTTCAGGCCTTAGTTTTTTTCTACCGCTCCAGATGGAACAATCGATATGACAAATCAGAAGTTTGTCCAGTGTTTGAATACTCATAGTGAATCCTCATGCGAGATGGGGACGCACCTCTCCCGACAGGAGCAATGGCCCCCGTTTGGGTAGTCGTGGTTGACGTCCTAATGGCAACATCACTATCAGAAATAGTAATTCTGCGAATCGGGCGACGATTGGTTGAGATCGATTTTCGAAGGCATTAAATTCAGTGCTTCAGCTATCGGGCGAACCCGTTCTAAATCACTGCCTAATAACCTCAATACATCTTTTTCCAACTTCAGTTGGTCGGATACTTCTATCCCTTCAGGACTCGCTACAGTGAGCGAACACAGTGGTGGTAATTGACGCTTAAAGGCCAGTAACAGCAATAATGGCCACGGACCATCATCAGTGTTCACTATGCCAGCGCCTTCACCTGACACCATACTGATTTGATTAGTACTAGGTAATCCACCTTTGCAAAACCCTAATGACCATTCTCCAATCCTGACCTGGTTATCATCAATAACAGCCAAGCCATAGGCTTCTAGCAGCTTTGCCATATCGAACAATGCTTTTTGCGCCAGCGAGATTTGGCCATTGACGTCCTTGCGAGTACGAAACTCCCAACTGACGTTGTTGGCGCACGCGACGCTATCTAGCGCATTTGAGAGTTCAAATGGCCGCCCTTGATGATCAATGCCGACTTGTCCAACAAATCGATACCCCTTGTGGAGCTTTTCATTGATTCTCCGGTCTGCCTCAGCGTTAGGATCAGTCGAGTCAATCAATCGCTGCTGCGACAATTGACCTGCTTTTCCAAACCGAACTTCAATCTCCTGGTTATCTGATCCAACGTAAATGGCCCATTCTTTGGCTGTCCCATCAGAATGACTGTAACGGTAAAGAGCAAAGCACTTTTCCATCATCAATCCTCCCAGTGGTCACCGAAGACATCAGCGGCAATTCGGTGAATGGCTTCTCGTTGCTCCAACTCAGCCCGGGCGGTCAAAGCCCGAACCAGTGCATACTCCACCGCGTTCGGAGCACCTTTGAAGGCCAGGGTTAACTTTGCCCAACGCACCAAGGTCCGAGTGGACATGGTGATACTGAGCTCTGCCCCGCCATCCGCGCCCCCAATAAAAAGACGACGAATGTCACCTGCTACTTTCACCATTTTTTGGCGAAAGACTTCTGGCAAGCCAGATGCAACGTTCTCCAGAATAGCTTCCTCTACAGCAGGCTCGGCATAGGTCGCTTCAATGATTCTAAAGCGATCAAGAAAAGCCAAATTCTGTTGAAGCACGCCTTGATACAAGCCCGTTTGGTCACCGCTGCCCGCACTGTTGCCGGTAGCGATAACACGAAACTTGGTATGTGGCATGATGATCTCACCGCCATTTTGTGCGATAACCAACGGGGCACCTTCCAAAATGTCATTGAGTCCAGCCAGTTCAGCAGGCTCAGCAAGATCCATTTCATTAATGATCAGCAAATGGCCATGCTTTACAGCCAGTGCCAGCGGTCCATACACAAAGGTCATGTTGCCATTAACCAGCGTGTGGTGACCGATAAGATCGGACAACTCCAATCGACCATGCGCAGTAATTTGCTGTACAGGCCAATTCAATCGAGAAGCAACTTGGCAAATTAGCGAGGTCTTACCGCATCCAGTAGGGCCGGTAATATACAAACCGTCATCGTCTGGATGAGACAAAAACGCCAATACGTCGCGTAGGTCTGCTTTTCTAAAAACATACTCGTCCTTGCGAACGGGAATGTTTGGATGGGTAGTGTCGCCACTGAATCCTTCCAGAACGAAAGCATCAGGAGCCGGGACATTAAACGCTTGATTCACTTGAACCAAAAATGGGGATTGTTCAGTCATGGTAAACCTCTTCTGTTTTAACGAGGCTCCATGCCCCAACGGGGAATGAAGTCCCCGTCGGGTGGTGTGTTGATTGTGGTATGGCTGTGTATGTAAGAGTTCAGCTCGCTCTATCATTCGTACCCAGCATTGGCTACGAGTGAAACGGCTTTCTGATGTACTCGATGTAAGCGCATGAGAAAGGAGCCGAAATCGGCTCCAAGTGAACGTTAAAAGTAAAATGAGCTCGGTGAGTCACCTGGTAGCACCAAGTTCTCTTGCTCAAGGCTGATCTTGATTGGTGTTTCAACGGGCTGCTCTGGCTTATTGGTGCTGATACGTAATCGCTCTTGTGGCGCTTTTCGGTAAGCGGCTAACACCTGCTCGTCCAGCTCGCCTAATTTATCGGTGGCCAATTGCTTGTAATCCACCGTGCCCGCCATCATGTAGCGGCTAAGTTTAACCCCAGCATAGTCGGCATGAGCGTAGTTACCCATCATAGCGACCAATTTTGACTGAGCGTCTCGCATTTCCTCTTTCAAGGATTTAATGTGATTTTCCAATCGAGTGACTTCCGCATGTGCAGAGCAATACTGCTGAGACAATGACGTCCAGCGGTATTGGGCTTCACCTTTGGGCACAAAACAATCTTGCTCAGGGCATTTTGCCGGTTCTGTTTTAGTCTGAACTAACTCCCAAAACTGAAGTGCCGTTTCTTGCAATTCAGTTAAGAACGCCGCGTCTCGTTGTATTGCAAACTCGATCAGTTGATCCTCAAAATAGAACACCAACCAACCCTGTGTGCTATTGGCGA
>NZ_JBOFMC010000156.1:0-2146 GCF_051658185.1 Shewanella sp.
GATAGGGCAAGTTTTTTGCGCTTAGCGGTGACCAATGCCACCAATGCGGTGATGACGCGTCTGTCCCATAAAAACACTGTTGAACAGCGTTTTGTATTGCTTGAGGAAATCCTCGAACTTAGCGCGCCGATACAGCGAATGGAATGTTTTGATATCAGTCATACCATGGGGGAGAGTACGGTGGCCTCCTGCGTAGTGTTTAACCGTGAAGGGCCGCACAAGGCTGAATATCGCCGTTACAATATTGAAGGCATCACCCCAGGGGATGATTATGCCGCCATGAAGCAAGCCATTAGCCGCCGATTTGATAAAATCGATGCTAACGGCAAAATCCCCGATATCTTATTTATCGATGGCGGCTTAGGGCAGCTGCGTATCGCCCAGCAAATTGTGGATGAAAAATTTGCCCAACTGGATAAGGTCCCACAGTTAATCGGGATCGCCAAAGGTGAAGGGCGTAAACCCGGGCTTGAAACCTTGATATTAGGGGATACCGAAACCCATTTCTCCCTTGATGCCGATTCTGCCGCCTTGCATTTAATCCAACATATTCGCGATGAGTCTCACCGCTTTGCCATTACCGGCCATCGCCAACGGCGCCAGAAAACCCGCAACACCTCGACACTCGAAGCGATTGCCGGCATTGGTCCTAAACGCCGTAAAGCGCTATTACAGCATTTGGGTGGATTACAGGAAGTGAAAGGTGCAAGTGTTGCACAATTGGCCAAAGTGCCAGGGATTAGCCTAGAAATGGCACAAACCATTCATGATGCATTGCGAGGGTGATAAAATTAAGGCAAGATTGGCGCTGCTTTTGACTAACTGGTTTGATCATGCCGTTTAACTTACCCATAGCATTAACTCTTTTTAGGCTTTTTTTACTCCCAATTTTCGTAGTGTTGTTTTACTTGCCCTACAGTTGGACGCCCTTTGTTGCCGCCTTTGTGTTTTGGCTCGCGGCATTAACCGATGCATTAGATGGTTATGCCGCGCGTAAATTGAAACAATTAACTCGCTTTGGCGCTTTTTTAGACCCCGTCGCCGATAAATTAATGGTGATCACCGCATTAGTGTTATTGGTCGATCAATTTGCCAATATTTGGCTGACACTGCCGGCGCTCTTTATGATTGGCCGTGAAATTGTGATTTCTGCGCTGCGGGAATGGATGGCTGAATTAGGCAAACGTGGTACGGTTGCGGTCTCGTGGATTGGTAAGTATAAAACCGCTGCTCAAATGGTGGCGATTATTGGCTTAATTTGGCAATACAATCCACTAATGACTCAAGCCGCATTTGTGCTGTTGTATATCGCCGCGGTGTTAACCTTTTGGTCGATGATGAGTTACATTTTAGCCGCGTGGAAAGATCTCACGGCCGAATAGCACAATAAAAGATCAAAAAGATTATTTAGTGCGCAAGCAGTAAGTTATCGACAAAACAGCGGTTGACACCGCAAGACAAATCGGTAGAATGCCACCCCGTAGACAAGAGACAGCGTCAAAGCAACCGCTAGACACTATCTCAGGATACAACGCGACATTAGCTCAGTTGGTAGAGCGATACCTTGCCAAGGTATAGGTCATCGGTTCGAACCCGATATGTCGCTCCAAACTTTGATTGCAAGCTTAGGCGAGCAACACAAAAGTTTGCGAATGTGGCGCGATGGCAGAATGGCTATGCTGCGGATTGCAAATCCGTCGATCTCGGTTCGACTCCGGGTCGCGCCTCCACAATATAAAGTATTAATGACACGATTCCCGTCGTTAATATAAAGAGTTTGCCCGAGTGGTGGAATCGGTAGACACAAGGGATTTAAAATCCCTCGCTGGTAACAGCGTGCCAGTTCAAGTCTGGCCTCGGGTACCATTATTATAATGGTGACAGCTCCAAGCGAGCTAAAGCGTTAAACTTCGTAACCTAAGCATTTGAAATATAATCAATAGGTAGAAGTAAAGAGTTAAATACTATCAACAGCACAGCTTGCGATAGACAGAGTTTGCCCGAGTGGTGGAATCGGTAGACACAAGGGATTTAAAATCCCTCGCTGGTAACAGCGTGCCAGTTCAAGTCTGGCCTCGGGTACCATTATTCTTAGTGAATAGTAAAAAAGCCTCGACATTCGTCGGGGCTTTTTTGCATTTATGGC
>NZ_JBOFMC010000157.1:0-2303 GCF_051658185.1 Shewanella sp.
TGTTGGCATTTACCGATAACAATCAAGAGCTAAAACCCCATGCTACGCGCAGCCCCCCATGGCTAGCACAACATGCTGACACTGACGTATCCAATAAGCCGCTGGTGTTATCAAGCCACGGCGCCATGGCGTTGTCATCTTAGGTCCGCAATAGTGGCTGATACAGACTAGGGGGAAATCCGGCGAGAGGTTAAATCCATAGGATGCCGATTTATGGGGCTTTTAGTGGAGGTTTTTAAGATGGTTTTTAAGATGGTTTTTAAGATGGTTTTTAAGATGGTTTAGGGCAAGCTTTGGAATAAGGTTTAATGGCAAGGTGACCAGAGGACTTAAGCGCACTTAGCACTTCATATTTAGCTCTTAGCATTTCGCGCCTACAGCGTCGCGTGCTAAAGCACGCGACGCTGTAGGGTTACCCTGCCACTGACCTAGTGATGATGGCCACCGGCACCATGGGCGTGGCCATGGGCAATTTCTTCATCCGATGCGTCGCGGGCGCCGACAATCTCAATATCAAAGGTCAATTCACGGCCAGCCAGAGGATGATTAATATCCACGGTCGCCATAAATTTCCCGATTTTTACGATAGTGACTTGGCGTTGACCTTGATCCGTGTTGACTACCGCCGTCATCCCAGGTTTCCACACCGCACCGCCTAATAAATGCTTCACCGATACGCGCTGATGCGCCTCACTGTCTGCGATACGCTCACCGTAGGTTTGCTCTGCTGGCAAGGTTACCGTAAATTTGTCGCCCACGGCTTTACCGTCTATCGCGCCTTCTACACCCGGCATCATATTGTCATGCCCATGTAAATAGGCAATTGGCTCACGGCCTGCGTTAGTTTCAATCACCTCGCCTTGTTCATCACGCAGCGTGTAATTAAACTGCACCACCATATCGTCTTGAATGATCATCTATTGTCCTTTGATTTTGTGAGATCTCAATTTTCGGCGAGCTTAACAAAACGGCGCAAGACACTCCACCGTTTTATCTTGGTCCAATGAACACCCTTAAGCCCAATTTATCCGCCGAGGTTATAAAGCAATACCGAGGGCAGTAAACACCGCTTGGCTTGGAAAACCATCGGCAATCATCTGTTGACTGCGCTGAAACGCTTGGATGCCTGCAATGGAATTGCGCCCTAATACACCATCAGGTTTACCGACGGCAAAACCGGCCTCATTCAATTTGATTTGCAGTTGCTTTACTTGCTCACGACTTAAGCGCGGCTGCTCAGGTGGAGCCACTTTAAGAGGTTCTGCGCCATTAATGCGATCGGCTAAATGTCCAACACTAATGGCATAAAATTCCGAGCGATTCCAACGCATAATCACATTGAAGTTTTCATAACCTAAAAAGGCTGGGCCGGTATGGCCTGCGGGTAAATATAATGCCGCCTTCATATCCATTGAGGGTAACGCTTGTCCATTACTCTGCACCACGCCTTGAGCGGCCCAAGCCGATAACGGTAAGGCCTGTTTTGCGCCTAAATGATCGTAACTAAACTGCGCGGGGAGCAACACTTCACGTCCCCAACGTTGGTTAGCTTGCCAGCCTAAATTCTGTAAAAAATGGGCCGCCGAGGTAAGCGCATCCGCAGTGCTGTTCCACAAATCGGCTTTGCCGTCACCATCCCCATCGACGGCATATTTTGCATAGGCCGATGGCATAAATTGTGTGTGTCCCATCGCCCCAGCCCAAGAGCCGACCATAGTCTCTTTATCGAAGTTATATTTTTCTTTTAATTTAAGAGCTTGCATCAGCTCCGTGGTGAAATAACCACTGCGGCGGGGCTCACAGGCTAAAGTGGCAAGGGAGTCGAGTACCAACATTTTTCCCTTGTAGGAGCCGTAATTAGTCTCTAATCCCCAAAAAGACAAAATATATTGGGGCGGTACACCATATTGCTTAGCCAGTTTATCCAGCAATGGCCGATGTTGTGTTAATAAACGTCGCCCCTCATTCACCCGCCAGTCAGTTGCTCGTTTGTTAAAATAATTAGCAAAGGTCTGGCTAAATTCAGGTTGTTGTTGGTCCAGTTCAATCACCTTTGGCACAAATTCAAGATTGGCGATGGTGGTATTGATGGTGGTATCCGATAACCCTTCACTGCGAGCTTTGGCCTGTAAGTTTTTAAGGCAGCGAGGAAAAGCCTCTGCATGAGCTTGGATAATATCAGCCAAAGTCGGCTGACTTGCCTGCGCCTGCAGGCTAAGAGGTGGCGTCGGAGCACTCGCCGCAGAGCCTTGAGCCGTTGACGTCGGCGTGCTGGAGCAGGCACTTAAACTCACACAAGCAAC
>NZ_JBOFMC010000158.1:0-7433 GCF_051658185.1 Shewanella sp.
GGGCTCCCGGTGGTGAGTGTGATGGATATTGAGACTGGTGAACTCATCCGGCAAATTCCGACCGAGGAAGCGTTAGCGCTTGCTGAAAAAATGTCAGAAATCGCCGGGTTATTAATGAAAACCGAGGCCTAATAAGCAAGCAAACACCGGGGTAATAGCGGCTTATGCTGTGCTCTGGGTGGTCTTTAGGGTGATATTTAGGGCATGAGTTAGCGTGATGGCGAGAATTACATCGCGATAAGTGTTATCTTTCTAGCTTCTAGCTTCTAGCTTCTAGCTTCTAGCTTCTAGCTTCTAGCTTCTAGTTTTACGTTTACATCTTTGTTATTGGTAGTGTGTTTTTAGGTTTTACGCCTTGAGGAGAGTGTCATGGGATTAACGGCCAACGGTTTAGGCTCTGGATTGGATATCAATGGCATTGTTTCTGCGTTGGTGAATGCCGAAAAAGCGCCTAAAGAAGCCCAATTCAATGTACAAGAGGGTAAACTGAATACCCAGATTTCGGCGCTGGGCGCACTGAAAAGTGCCATCTCTGAATTTACCGATAAACTCAAGCCCCTGTCTGATCCAAATACCTTCAATGGCTTTACCAGTAAGCTGTCTTCCTCTGATTTTTTGAAGGTCAAAACCACGAGTGATGCCGTTGCGGGTAGCTACAACATTAGCGTTAAGCAGCTTGCCCAGAGCCAAAAATTGGGCTCGGCTGCCGTCGCGGACGCTGATGCTGCCATTGGCGCCGGAACCTTAAGCTTTAGCGTGAACGGTGAAAGTTTTGATATTGAGGTGGGCGCTGAAGACTCACTCAAAGATATAGTTAAAAAAATCAATGGCTCAGATAGCAATGTCGGCGTGACCGCCACGATAGTCAACGGCGATGCTGGGCCGCAATTAGTGCTCACCTCCGATAAAACCGGTGAAGATAACACCATCACAGTGACGGCCTCCGCTGACAGCAGTAGCGCCTTAGCCGATACCTTTACCATGACGGAATTACAACCGCCTAAAAATGCGATTGTTACCGTCGATGGGGTGACCATTACCTCCAATTCGAATGAGATTGAAAACGCGATCAGTGGCGTAAATTTGACCTTAACCGCTGCGGATGTCGATAAAACCACCACCTTAACGATTTCGCCTAATACCGATGGCGCTAAAAAGGCGGTCACCGAATTTGTTGATGCCTATAATGCCTTGATGAAAACCGTACAAAATATGTCCGGTTATGATCCAGAGACGAAAAAGGCCGGCGCGTTTCAAGGTGATGCGCTGATCCGTGGACTGCAAAATCAATTCCGCTCCGTGATGTCCTCTTCTTTTGGCTCGGAAGATGGCCAAATGATGTTGGCTAATTTGGGGATTAAAACCACTCGTGAAGGTTTGCTTGAAATTGACGATGACAAGCTCACCCAAGCCCTTAAAGATAAACCTGAGCAAATCAGTGATTTTTTTGCAAATGAGGACACGGGCTTAGTCGCCAAATTAACCGAAGTGAGTGAGAACTATGTGCAAACTGGCGGGATTATCGATAGTCGCGACGAGTCATTAGACAAGCAATTGTCGCGCATTGGTGACAGCCGTAAACAACTGGCAATAAAAATGGCTGCCTATGAGTCGCGGCTGTTTGCCCAGTATAACGCCATGGATTTATTGGTTGGGCAACTCAATGCTCAATCAAGCATGTTGCAACAAAAGTTTGACTCTTTACCGGGGTTGGTGAGTAAAAAATGATCTCAAATGCGACCGCACTTGCCGATGAGTTTGCCGCGCTCGATAAGGAAATTACCCCTTTGCTCGCTGAACTTAATTCGTTACTGGTGCAGCAACCCGAGCGTTTTGATGAGTTGGCGCTAATTTTGCAGGAGTTAATTGCAAAGCGCCAAAGTTTGATCGAACAATGGCTTAAGCTCGAGGATAATGATCCTGCCCAAGGGCAATGGATCCAACAGCATCTGGTCAACACCCGTGAGTACGGTGCTCAAGTTGCTGAGCTAAAACAGTTTTTTTTAGATGCGATGCATTCGATGAAAGCCAACCGTACCAAAGTGGATTTATATAAAACATTAGAGTCAAAAAGGTAACTATCCCATGAGAGGATCACTACAGTCGTACCGCAAAGTGTCATTGGAAAGCCAACTCGCTGACGCGTCCCCCCATAAAATTACCCAAATGCTTTTTGCCGGCGCCTTAGAGCGACTCGCGCAAACCCGCGCCGCCATCGAGCAAGGCAATATGGCCAATAAAGGCGTGTTGATTGGCAAAGCCATTGGCATTATTCAGGGATTACGCAATGGCCTCGTCATGGACCAAGGTGGCGAGCTGGCTAAAAATTTAAATGATCTCTATGAGTTTGTTCTGCGTCGCTTAGGCGAAGCCAATATTAATAATGATCCTGCCGCGCTGGATGATGCGGCGACGATTTTGCGTGAGTTAAAAGAGGCTTGGGATGCTATCCCTGCGGATAAACATCATATCACGGCGCAAAATCCCTCCGCATAACGCGCAGGTACAGTTAACGGGTAACCGTTGATGGCATGACCCTAGATGAAAACAGTATCCTGAGTTAACACGGTATCCTGAGCGAAAGTGCTTCTCTAGGGCAATTCCATACCGGTCAGCGGATAAACCATGAGCTTAATAAAGAACCGAATATTTCCGATATTCGGTTTTTTTATTGATGGCGTTTAGCGATAAGCGCGATTAAGCATTAAGCGATGCGTAAGCTGCAGATGTTGAAGGCGTAGCGCGGGTCATCGCGGCGGCGCATGGGTATGATAAATCCATGACTATCTTATTTAATTGGCTTGTTATGAGTCCAATAGGGTTAATACTTCGGCTAAAAGTCCCTCGGTTTGGCATAATTTACATTCCAAGCTTGCTTCTCGTGTGCTGATAATACAATATTCATAACAACAATGAGGGTAGGGCAGATTGTTACATTGAATTTGTTAAGCTTTTACCGCAACTCATCATCAATAATTAATGCGATTTAATACCTAAATTAGCGCTTTACGGCCTACTGAATGATGCTAACAGATCAACGAATTTTACTTGTCACCACTTCATCGGAGCGCTTAAGTCGCCTGCGTTGTATTTTGGAGTTTTTGGGTGAGCAGCTTGAAATCATCGCCTTTGAAAAATTGCCATCTAGCCTTGAGGATACTCGTTATCGCGCTGTGATCATCGAAACCGATGCGCACCAAATCGATGTGCTCTCCTCTTTTGCGAGTCAGTACCCGTGGCAACCGATATTGCTCATTGGGGCTGAATACGAATTGTCACTTGCCAATGTGCTTGGGCAGATTGAAGAGCCCTTAAGTTATCCGCAGCTCACCGAATTACTGCATTTTTGCCAAGTGTATGGCCAAGTAAAACGTCCACAGGTGCCAACCAGTGCCAATCAGACTAAGCTGTTTCGAAGCTTAGTCGGCCGCAGTGATGGCATTGCCAATGTGAGACACTTAATCAGTCAGGTGGCGACATCCGACGCGACGGTTTTAGTGTTAGGCCAATCGGGCACAGGTAAAGAAGTGGTTGCCCGCAATATCCATTATCTTTCTCCCCGTCGTGATGGGCCCTTTATTCCCGTCAATTGTGGTGCAATCCCCCCCGAATTATTAGAAAGTGAGCTATTTGGCCATGAAAAGGGCTCCTTTACCGGGGCGATCAGCGCCCGTAAGGGGCGTTTTGAATTGGCTGAGGGTGGCACGCTATTTTTAGATGAAATTGGTGATATGCCCTTGCAAATGCAAGTGAAATTACTGCGAGTATTGCAAGAGCGTATGTTTGAGCGGGTGGGTGGCAGTAAAACGATTCAGGCGAATGTGCGTGTGGTCGCGGCAACCCACAGGGATCTAGAAACCATGATCAGCGCCAATGAGTTTCGTGAGGATCTCTACTATCGTTTGAACGTGTTCCCGATTGAAATGCCGGCCCTCTGTGAACGCCGTGACGATGTTCCCCTGTTGCTGCAGGAGCTGGTGAGTCGCGTGTATAACGAAGGGCGGGGCAAGGTGCGCTTTACCCAGCGGGCGATAGAGTCACTCAAGGAGCATACTTGGTCGGGTAATGTGAGGGAATTATCTAATCTGGTAGAGCGTTTAACGATTCTGTATCCCGGCGGCCTCGTTGATGTGAACGATTTACCCCTGAAATATCGGCATATCGATGTGCCTGATTATTGTATAGAACTGAGCGAAGAGCAGCAGGAACGTGATGCACTCGCCTCGTTATTTGGCAGTGATGAGCCGATTGAAATTCCGGAAACGCGTTTCCCGAGTGAACTGCCACCGGAGGGCGTGAACCTGAAGGATTTATTGGCAGAGCTTGAAATTGATATGATCCGTCAAGCTTTAGATCAACAGGATAACGTTGTTGCCCGCGCCGCAGAAATGCTGGGGATCCGTCGTACTACCTTAGTTGAAAAAATGCGTAAATACGGTATGACGAAGGATTGAGATGGCGTGCTCTGCGCCTTGCCGTCGTGTTAGCGGCGAGGCGCAGAGCATGTAGCCCAGCGCTACAGCAAACCGCCATTGGCTTTGCTATAGCGCTTAGTTTGCTTAGTCCTCAATTCGAAATAGTCCTCAATCCGCAATAGTTCAAAATCCGCAATAGCGCCCGCTAAGTTTGCAGCTAAGTTTGCAATAGTGCATGTAGTGCAATAGTTCATAGTGTCTAGTTTGCAATAGTGCCTAGTTTCAAGTTAATCGGTTTGCCAGCGCATTGGCTTACAAGCAAACAGGTGGGATAAAGCGCTTACTCTGCTTGTGTCACCTAGGGCGCTAGCGAAATGCTGTTTGCAGCCTAGGTCGCTATTCACAGCAGTCTAGGCCGATACTTACCGCAGATGCTCGCCGCAGATGCCCGCAGCATTTGCCGCCTAACTCTTTTGTCGTAGCGACGATTCTCAATCCCTTCTTATTCTTTTTTAATGTGGCATAAAATCTGCAGTGACCCCGTTATAAGCAATATTTTGACGGAGTGAACATGTCTGCCTACCCACTTGCGCAATCTGCGACAGTTAAGCTCAAGGCCACCCGCGGCGCACTGCCTGTTTGCGCCGCGATGAGCCCAAGCGCTAGCCCCGCACAGCCTGCAAGGCAATTGGCGTCTCAGAGTCAGCCATGGCACCCACGGCGTGAGGCCGCTAATATGTCCAATCGCATGGAGCATATTTTACAGGCTATGCCTTCGGGCGTAGTGATTTTAAACGGTGATGGTATCGTCACAGAGACCAACCCAGTGGCGGTGGCCTTGCTTGAGCATGATTTGCTAGGTGCCCGTTGGATTGACATTATTCACACGGCGTTTGCGCCAAAGGACGATGATGGCCATGAGGTTTCTCTGCGTAATGGCCGTCGGGTAAAACTGGCAATTACGCCACTCACCCCTGAACCGGGTCAACTGATCGTGTTAACCGATCTGACCGAAACTCGCTTATTACAAAAGAATCTCTCCCATTTGCAACGTCTTTCGGCGCTCGGGAAAATGGTAGCGACCTTGGCCCACCAAGTACGAACGCCTTTATCGGCTGCGCTGCTGTATGCCTCTAACTTGGCAAGTCCTAAGCTGTCTGAACCCGCCCGCGCTAAATTTCAGCAAAAATTGGTCGATAGGCTTAATGAGCTTGAAAGACAGGTCAACGACATGTTGTTGATGGCCAAGGGCCGTCAGGAGGAGCTTGGCGAGCGGGTGCGCCTCAATGCCGTTATCGAACAGGTATTGGCGAATTGTGAACCTATCGCGGCAAAACAGCAGTGTGAGCTGAGTGTGAGTGATAGCTCAACCGGCGTCATGCTGGCCAATATTAATGCCTTAAGCTCGGCAATTAACAATTTAGTGATCAATAGCCTCGAGGCAGGGGCTACCCAGATCCACATAGTGACACGGGACACGGATGACTCGCTGATGCTTGAAGTATCGGATAACGGAAAAGGGCTAGATGCACAGCTGCAGCAACAGGTGCTAGAGCCATTTTTTACCACTAAACCTCAAGGGACTGGCCTGGGGTTAGCGGTGGTTCAATCGGTTGTGCGTCACCACGGTGGACAAATACAGCTAAGGTGTGTGCCGTTACAAGGCTGTACTGTCGCGCTGACTTTTCCACGGGCAAAATCCGCCGCTCAATTACCACCGGAGGCTAGCCATGTCGGACGCTAAGTTGCTCCTTGTTGAGGATGATGCCTCCCTGCGTGAGGCGTTACTCGATACGCTCATGTTGGCGCAGTATGACTGTGTTGATGTGGCGTCGGCGGAGGAGGCGATTCTGGCCTTAAAGCAAAGCGCCTTTGATTTAGTGATAAGCGATGTGCAGATGCAGGGCATCGGCGGCTTAGGATTGCTCAATTACCTGCAGCAACATCATCCCCAATTACCGGTGTTATTGATGACAGCTTACGCCACCATCGGCAGCGCCGTGAGCGCCATTAAACTGGGGGCGGTGGATTATCTGGCAAAGCCCTTTGCCCCTGAGGTGTTATTAAACCAAGTGTCTCGCTATTTACCCCTCAAGCGCAATGTCGATGCGCCGGTGGTGGCTGATGATAAAAGTCTGGCATTGCTGGCATTGGCTCAGCGCGTCGCGGCCTCGGATGCGTCGGTGATGATCATGGGACCCAGTGGCTCGGGTAAAGAGGTCTTAGCGCGCTATATTCATCAGCATAGCAGCCGCGCCGAGCAAGCCTTTGTGGCGATAAATTGCGCGGCAATTCCTGAAAACATGTTAGAAGCCACCTTATTTGGTTATGAAAAAGGGGCCTTCACCGGTGCTTATCAAGCCTGTCCGGGCAAATTTGAGCAGGCGCAGGGCGGCACCTTATTACTCGATGAAATCTCTGAAATGGATTTAGCCTTACAGGCAAAATTACTCAGGGTATTGCAGGAGCGAGAAGTTGAACGTTTAGGTGGCCGTAAAACCATCAAGCTGGACGTGCGCGTGTTGGCGACATCCAATCGCGACTTAAAAGCTGCGGTTGCCGCCGGCCACTTTAGGGAAGATCTGTTTTATCGTATCAATGTGTTCCCGTTAACTTGGCCTGCGCTTAATCAACGCCCCTTGGATATTTTGCCGCTCGCACGGCATTTGCTGGCTAAACACGCCAAGTCGCTCAATGTGGTGGATTTGCCCGAATTGGATGAGCAGGCGTGTCGGCGGTTACTCAGCCATCGTTGGCCTGGCAATGTGCGCGAGCTTGATAATGTTATCCAGCGGGCGCTTATCCTGCGCGTAGGCGCAGTGATCAGTGCCAATGATATTATTATTGACTCCCAAGATGTTCCGCTTCATGCCCCTGCTGAATCCGTACCCGTCGTGGAAGGGTTAGGCGATGAGCTGAAAGCGCAGGAGCACGTGATTATTTTAGAAACCTTAGCCCAGTGCCAAGGCAGCCGAAAACAAGTTGCTGAAAAACTAGGGATCAGTGCTCGCACCTTAA
>NZ_JBOFMC010000159.1:0-6551 GCF_051658185.1 Shewanella sp.
GTTTCATCGGCATCGAACAGCACCCAAGTATAGGGAAGCGCCGTAACGGTAGAAGACATACAACTCCCAAAAAATAAAAATCCAGCGGCCCGCGCTAACACACATCAAACCACATTCAGCATTCAGCGCGGCCGACAAAACCACCCGTGCGCGTCAAACACTTGCTTCAGCAACTTCTAGCTTCCTTTCTCCAACAAAAAAGATGTCTTTATCTAAACGCTGCTCAATGAGTTGAGTCATTAGCTTTTCGTAAATCCCGAGCTGTTCCATCGCCAGATACATCCCAATACTCGCAATCAAAGTTGTCGCGAATATATCACATAACAACTTGATCCAAATTGTAAATTGCGATGAATCGAATGGCCTTGCCTTTTACGACAGAGAGTAAATACTGCTTGAGCGTTAAACTCATCGCTCACTGACGACATCGGTCGTCATTCCACGCGGCAACGATGTCCGGCAGCGACTCATTGAGCTGCCACCAAGCTAAACTTGCCGCCATTTCTCACTCGGCAATAAGTCCCTCGTACTTCGGCCGCCGGCGTCGGCTTTTACTAAAAAGCCTTGCTCGACCATTTGCGCAAGATGACGGGTGGTGGTGGCGCGGCTCACCTTAGCGACTTTTTGGTACTGGCTACTACTCATCCCTAATTCAAAATCGCCATCTAACATCCGATTGAGCTGCTTGGCTGTGAAGTGCTATTTTCTTCACATAATGAGTCGATTAACAAACCTATTCGCCTCAAAAAATGAGGCAAATAATACAGATAATCGCCTCATCTAGCCCAACAGCTTATAGAGTAAAGGAAATTATGGCTGTTAATATGCACCCGCAGGACGGTGCAGACACACCAACAATAAGCTTTGCGCTACCAAAACCTGTGGGCTGGGATATACTGCCGGCGTTGATAAGCGTTCATAGTAAAACCCAATTTGCACACCCATCACCACAACCACACTGACGAGAATATGCAGAGTCCACGCCATGCCTGATACCGTAAATACTGCCCCTTTCCATTCTCAGGTCCATACCAATACCGGTGATGCGCAACCTACTGAGCTGCTGCGAGATTCAACGAAACCAAGCTCGACTAAACCAAGTTCAATCAAGCCAAGTGCATTCAGGCCAAGCTCAACCAAGCCTAATGCCATCATGCCTGAATCGGTGGCTGCCGAGCAAAAACAGAAGGTTATTTTTATCGGCTTGCCGCGCACGGGGACGACCAGCGTAAGCGTGGCATTATTAGAGCAAGGCTTAAAAGTGGCGCACATGGCGTTTACCAAAGCCGCCTTTATGCAGGCAGATGCGATTTCTGATGCGCCTTGCTTTAGCGATTTCAAGCAGTTAGATAAACTCTTCCCCGAGGCCAAGTTTGTCTATATTGAGCGCGAGCTAAGCGTTTGGCTACCGTCGATGCAGATGTTACTCAGTCGAATGCTGCCACATTTGGATGCAAAAACCGGCCGATTCCACCCAATCATGAAGCGCAGTTTTCGCCATACCTTCGGTGTAGGCATCGTCGAAAACCCGCAAGATGAACAGCATCTTAGCGATTGTTATCAACGCCATAAAACAGAGGTTTTCGACTACTTTGGCCACCGAGACGATTTGTTAACGATCGATGTTAGCCAACAAGGTGCCCTCGGCCAGCTATTAAGGTTTATGGGATTAGCGAGCAGCGACAACCACAATTTGAGTTTTCCTAAGCTGAATGTCGGCCGCAATGTGGCCAGTTGGGATGAATATAAACACCCTAACAAGATCAGCGCCAATGCTGCGGGGCCAGACAAACGTCAGTTTTTTGATTATAAGATGTGAGGCTTGCGCGCCCCACTGCTCGTGACTAATCAGTATTCTTGCGGCGTTTCACTACGGTAAGCCAATCGAGACTCACGCCTGAAATGGCATTAAAACCGCGGATCCTAAACACCAATTCCAGCAATTTTGGCCGCGGGCGGATCTTCGGCTCCACCGAACGCGGAATAAACCACAG
Organism: Shewanella sp.; assembly: GCF_051658185.1. GTDB lineage: Bacteria > Pseudomonadota > Gammaproteobacteria > Enterobacterales > Shewanellaceae > Shewanella. The sequence goes on from NZ_JBOFMC010000159.1 coordinate 1,995, forward strand.
CGTCACTAAAGTGCGCATGCACGTCGAAACCAAGAACACCACAAATATGGGGCTTTCAAGCCAACTGCCCCAACCTGACCATGCTAAAAAATCCGCCGCATGGGTGGCGATCGTGCCCCCGACCATGGCTCCAACAAACACTAACCCGGCACTGAGCGCCGCCTGCAGCGCCGCATAGGCGGCAAAATCACTGCGAAAGGGGCGGATGTCATACAGATAATTGGCGGTACTTAAGGTAAAACCGCTCCAAGCAAGGCCCGAAAACGCTTGGAGGAGCAAGATATAACCGTAGTGAGTTGAAAATAGCCACAACAAGGGCAGGCTCGGGATCAGGCTGCTGGTGATAATCATCACCAAGCGGTTGCCGTATAAGTCGCTAAATCGGCCCCAAAATGCCAAGGTCATAAACTGAGTCACAATGGAGGCGACACTGGCTAGCACAAACTCAAAATAGCTAAACTTTAGCTCCTCTAACATGTATACCGCGAAAAAAGGCGCCGAGATGGCCGTCATCGCCTGCATTCCCGCAACAAATAAGCTGTACTGGCGAAACACCTTATCCTGCCACGCTTGGCGAAATTGCCTGAGAGATTGCACAAATACACCCGGCTGCTTTGGCAAATGCGGCTCCGGGTCATGCATGTTAAGCAGCAACCAAGCCGATACCCAGCGCCCCATCGCCGCCATTGAAAACAACAGCGTAAAGCCTAGCCACGCCATCTGCTGCGAATCCGTAAACGTGAGGATACCGCCACCGACAAAAAACACACTTAAAGAGGCGGCCATGGTCAAACGGGTGCGCGCCGCAAAAAATGCCCCACGGCGGCGCTCGGGCACAATCGAGCCCATCCACGCCCGCCAGTGGGGCTGAATAAGGTTAATAAACCCATGATAAAAAACGGCTAATGCGATAAATACCCACACAGCATGGGCGGGAGCAAACGCCGCAAGGGCGCCCATCGCCATCACCACTCCCGCCTGCATTGCAGCACAAAAAACAATAAAGCTGCGGCGGGAAAAATGGCTCGCAAGCCATACCGAAAACAGTTGCGTGAATGCCCCAAAAAGTTGTGGCAAACCAGTCACAAACCCCATTTGCGCTAAGGTTGCGCCGAGAAAAATGGCATAGGCATTGAAAAAATTATCGCTGGTGGCCGTCATCATTGAGGAGGCAACCGCCTCCTGCTGCGAGCGGCGCAGGGTGCCCCTTAACCAAGTATTACGTTCATACCGTGGGGTTTTTAGGATGATATCCGGTGCAACAGGTAAGCTCATACCACACACAAATCCCTATGATGTTAAGCGCATTTCTGTAATGCCGATTATGTCGTATCGTGTTGAAAAACAAAACGCCCCAATTCAATTGGGGCGTTTTTAACTCATCAAACAACCGTAAAACACGCGTTAAGCTGAGCTTCTTGGTCGAGCAGACTTTGGTATAAGGTAAATTGATTGGCCGCCCGGTCCAAATTATGGCCTTCACGGTGAACATGGAAATACACATCACCGTTAAGGTGGTCAGTTAAAAAACGCACGCCGATCATCAAACAAATTACCCGCGCGCCGAGCCACAGGCTGCGCTTTTCAACCTCGGTCAACACCTCGCCCAGCTCACTTAAATAGCCACGACAAATCGCGGCAAAAATAGACGGGCGCACGCTGACATTGGCAAGTTCGGTGGAGTCCTCCGCCTCTGGCGAGCAAAACGTGCGCACCATATCGCCAAAGTCATACATCAGATACCCCTTCATACAGGTATCTAAATCGATGATCGCCATACTCGACATGTCGCGCTTATCAAATAGCATGTTATTGATTTTAGTGTCGTTATGGCAAATCCGCAGTGGAAGTTGCGGGGTGATTTCGGCTAATTCATCCAATAACGACTGTTGCGATAACGCATAATCCACCCATTGACGGCACGCATCTAAGCGCTTGGCTTTATCCTGCTGCACCGCTTGGCGCAGCATATCCATACGCCCAGGCAAGTGATGGAACTGCGGGATCACATCCTCAAGTTCAGTGGCATCAAAGTCACTTAATGCGCTGGCAAAATGGCCAAAAGCCTTGGCAGCCATTTCAGCTTGCGTTTCAGACTTCACCACTTCGATACTTAAACTATGTGGCAAGTAACTGATAGCACGCCAAAAACCCTGCTCACCTAAATCGATAGCCAGCTCGCCCTCTTGCGTTAAGCAAGGGCTCACCACCTTCAGGCCATACTGCTGTTGCAGCGCTTTAGCACATAAATGGTGGCTGATTTTATCGGCATTACTGACCAAGGCCTGCGGCGTCTTAAACACTTGGGTATTAATCCGTTGCAGCACCAACTCCCCAGAAGGCCAACGCACTAATAAGGTATCGTTAATATGGCCATTGCCTAACGCTGAGATTTTGGCCTCTTGCGCCTCAATCCCAAAATGCGGTAATACTGACTGCCTGATGAGTTTAATCACTCAATAACTCCATTAATTTCTGTTTTACCCAGACAGCGTCTTGGGGATAGGTCACCCCGAGCCAAGGCTCGCTGGCCACATCAACACGCACCGCCTGCCCTTGCGCAATCGCGGCCTGCACCACCGCAGGCAAATAGCATTCCGCTTTCGGCAATTGCCCCTGCTGTTCGATAAATACGGTTAATTCCTGTTTAATCACATCAAATATGCTGGGCGAAAAGCCCCAACAGGTCATAGAGACCAAAGACTGCGGCGAAAGCGGGGCCAATCCCTTTGGGCCTTCGCCAATAAGACCATCATCTTGGGTGTGAATATTTAACCATTCGGCGACCGAATGCAGCAGCCCTTGCTCAACATGGCATAAGCCACGGTTGACGCCGCCATGCTCAGATAGCGTCAGCGCTATAGGATACGCCACCATCATCCACTCATGGGGTCTGGCGGTTAGGCCTGTTGCCAAAGAGACAAAGGCACTGTCACCGTAAAAATCATCGGCGTTGATTACCGCCATCGGGCCTGTCACCCAGTCGCGGGCACACCAGAGCGCATGCGCCGTCCCCCAAGGCTTTACACGATGACGGAGATCCGTCAGCGTTGCTGCTGGCGGCAAATCACTTAATGATTGATAACAAAAATGGTATTCAAAGTTTGCCGGTAAATATTGCGTCAATATCGCGGCAAGTTCGGCCTCAAGCTCAGGGCGGATCACAACTACAGCACGCTGAAATCCGCTGCGAATAGCCGATAGCATCGATAACACCAACATGGGTTCGCCCGCTGGGCCAAGGGCGGCTAACTGTTTATCGCCGCCAAAACGGCTACCCAGCCCCGCCGCCATAATGACTAAGGTCAATTCTGTATTCATGTTGGATGACAATATTCTGTTGATCTTAAAGTGTTTCTGTCGCAGGGCGATAGCGGATGACTCCAGCCGGCCCAACAAGAGAAAAGAGGAGCAAAAGTGTAATCTACCCCTCCGATTGTGGCTAGAGTGTGGCGATGATTATTGCGCTAAATAATTCGCAAAGGTGCGATTTTGCTCAAGCACGGCTTGGCTGCCCTTTAAACTGAACTTATAACCACACAACCCCAGGCTACCACGACGGGCGAGATCGACAATAATCCCCGCCGTATCTAACGGCGAGAACCGCGCTTCAGTCGCGGAATCGGCCGTCAAATCCACCGTCACAGGGCGATACTCAGTGCCATTGTTAAACACTAAGGTTCGGCAGGTTTTATCTCCCTTGGCGGTAGCAAGCGACCAAATGTTATGGGCCTGACCGGTTTCACCGAGCCAGCGCATGATAAACACCTCGCCCTCAAGGGCAACAGAAAACCCATCCGGCATTTCAAGGGTCTGCCGATTGCCGACAGCGGGCGCCACGGGCACCGCATTCACCACGCTCTGCGCCGCAGTATCTGTATCACTGCTTGGCCATACCCCCCAAATCAAGGCAAATGTCCCCAGCGCGCCTAAGCCAAGACCAACAAGACGCCGATGACGCGGGGATAACTGCACAAGGTAAGACAAGGCCGTTTTAGGCAACACCAACACCCTTTTGGGCAACACCAGATAGCGGCGATAAGGCGCGAGCTTTTCAAGTAAGCCGCGAATGAGCTCCGTCATCGAGCCGGATTCTTTATCCTCAGCCCGGCGACGGCGCACCTCTTCGGCATCATCGCCATCCTCAAGCTCTTGCGGCTCAGCATGGCGATCTTCTGAGTCAATCCGCCACTCCACCTCATCCGCGGCTCGCGATGCACGGCGCACAGGCTCATCGGTCCTCTGCTCGGCAAAAAGCGGCTCAATAAAAGCGGACTCAACGCGGCTCGGATGAGTCGCCTCAGCCGAGCCATCAATAATGGCGTCTTGCACCATCAGCTCAACAGATGATGGCGCCATGCGAGTCAACGCATCAAATCGCAGCTCATCACGGCGCAGGATTTGGGCATCACGATCACCAACAACCGCTTCAATATCAATCGCTTCAACATCAGCCGCCTTGCGAGCATGCGCTTCAATCGCGCTTGCCTTCATATCGACCGCGGCGTGCGCCTCCACGGGGGCCGTACGAGTCTGGCCTTGAGCGGCGTGCCCCGC
>NZ_JBOFMC010000160.1:0-8362 GCF_051658185.1 Shewanella sp.
AGGGCTGATTTTTAATCTTGGCCCCAGCGCCAGTATTGAAGCTTTTCGCCTCGGAATTGATGGCGTTGCCATGGCAACCCCCCTTGATACCCTAAAAACCGATTTGTCCATGGGTCTCACCACGACAGAGAGCTTTACTAAAAGCATTTTTGCAGGCTCAACGGGCGTAGGTTGGTTTTGGATCAATATGGCTTACCTTGCCGGTGGCTTAGTGTTACTTAAACTCAAGGCGATCCGCTGGCATATCTCAACGGGGGTATTGGCGGGGCTCGCTATCGCCTCAAGCATTGGCTACCTGTTGGCGCCCGATACTCAAGGCAGCCCGCTATTTCACCTCTTCTCCGGTGCCACGATGTTAGCGGCGTTTTTTATCGCGACCGATCCGGTGACGGCGGCAACCAGTGCCCGTGGGCGGCTTATTTTTGGCGGCTTAATCGGTGTTTTAGTGTATGTCATCCGCACGCAAGGCGGCTATCCCGATGCCTTTGCCTTTGCGGTGTTACTCGCCAATCTGTGCGCGCCCTTTATTGACTATTATGTGCGTCCGCGCAGCTATGGTCATGCCACCGGCAACTAGGGAAGAGGAATCGATATTGAAAAATCCAATGGTTAAAAACGGCTTATTATTGGCTTTGTTCGCCTTTATGTGCACAGGTCTGGTGGCCTTGGTCAATCAGCAAACCTATGCCAACATTCAGCACCAACAGCAGCAAGAATTGCTCAAAGTGTTAGCCCAATTAATCCCCAACGATATCCATGACAATGATCTGACGGCGCAATGTACACTGCTGCAGGATAAAGCGGCGCTCGGTAGCGATAAGCCGCTGCCGGCCTATATTGCCACCAAAGACGGCACGCCCGTAGCGATCGCCATGGAAGCCATCGCTCCCGATGCCTATAACGGCACCATCAAGCTTATCGTGGGGGTCACAACTCAGGGGGAAGTGCTCGGTGTGCGTACTCTCGCCCATCAAGAAACGCCTGGGCTCGGGGATAAAATCGAGCTGCGCAAATCCGATTGGGTCCAGAGTTTTCTTGGCAAAGTGGTCAGCGCTGAGGATGATCCCCGCTGGTTAGTCAAAAAAGACGGCGGCGATTTTGATCAATTTGCCGGGGCGACAATTACCCCAAGAGCTTATGTTAAAGCGGTAAAACGGGCGGTTTGGTATTTTAAGCAACATCAAGCCGAGATTTTCAGCCAAGCGCTTAACTGTGAGGCCAACCATGACTAACTATCGCGATATCGCTTGGCAAGGGCTGTGGAAAAATAACCCCGGGCTGGTGCAACTGCTTGGGCTTTGTCCGCTCCTTGCGGTAACCGCCACGCTGACTAACGCCCTCGGCCTTGGGCTCGCCACCACCTTAGTGCTGGTGGGCTCCAATGTGCTGGTGTCTTTAGTGCGCGAAGGCGTGCCCAAGGAGATCCGCATTCCGGTGTTTGTGATGATCATCGCCGCCCTCGTGACGACAGTGCAGCTCCTGATCAATGCTTATGCCTATGGCCTGTATTTATCCTTAGGGATTTTCCTGCCGCTTATCGTCACCAACTGCATTATTATCGGCCGCGCCGAAGCCTTTGCCTCGCGTAATCCGCCCCTGAGTGCCGCCTTTGATGGCTTGATGATGGGCCTTGGGTTTACCTTAGTCCTCAGTTTACTGGGGGCAACGCGGGAAATATTAAGTCAAGGCACACTGTTTGACGGTGCAGAACAATTACTTGGCCCTTGGGCGAGCGCGTTAAGGCTGCAGGTTTGGCAGGTCGATACCCCCTTCTTATTGGCGATGTTGCCCCCTGGCGCTTTTATCGTCATGGGTCTATTAATTGCCCTTAAGAATGTGATCGATAAAAAACTCAAAGAACGTCAACCTGAACAAGCACCAGCACCCAGCGTCACTCGGGCGCGGATCACCAAAGTGGGTTAATCACTCGCCCCGTGAACCTCAGTTGACCTGCGAAACTCGCCTCTTTACCAGCGCGGGGCCGACACATCGGCCCGCCCTTTTATGCCATCGCCAAGGGATAGCTAACGGATACTATGAATCAACAAAAACGCCTTGAGATCTTACGCCGCCTGCGCCAGCACAACCCCAAACCTGAGACCGAGCTCAATTACACTAGCCCCTTTGAATTACTCGTTGCCGTGACCTTATCAGCCCAAGCGACGGATGTCAGTGTCAACAAGGCGACCGATAAGCTGTTTCCCGTGGCAAACACGCCCGCGAGTATTTACGCCCTTGGCGTCGAGGGCTTAAAGGAATACATCAAAACGATTGGCCTTTATAACAACAAGGCCATCAATGTGATTAACACCTGCAAGATCCTCATTGACCAATATCAAGGGGAAGTGCCCGAAAACCGTGAGGCCCTCGAATCCCTGCCTGGCGTGGGCCGTAAAACCGCCAATGTGGTCCTGAATACCGCCTTTGGTTGGCCAACCATCGCCGTCGATACCCACATTTTTCGCCTCGCCAATCGTAGCCAATTTGCGCCGGGTAAAAACGTGGTCGAAGTGGAAGAGAAAATGCTCAAAGTCGTCCCAGCGGAGTTTAAGGTGGATGTACACCATTGGTTTATTCTGCATGGCCGCTACACTTGCCTTGCCCGCAAACCTCGCTGCGGCAGTTGCATTATCGAAGATTTATGTGAATTTAAAGAAAAAGTCTATCCCGAGGAATAACGCCTAGGTGTTAGCACTGATCCACTTTTAAGCCGGCGTTGATGTGAGCTTGCGCCGGCCATATTGGGATAACGCATACGACATGGCCGATGTGTGAATGCTCACCGCAAACAAATCAAAGCAAACAATTCATCCCAAATAACTCATCCCAAACAACTCATCCAAAATAACTCACACAATAAGTTGCACAAGATGACTCATCTCACATCGCGCGTCTGAGTTAATCAATCTGGCAGCGCGACTTAGGGACGTTTAAGGGCGCTGTGCGCTTTTATGTTCTAATAAACTGAGCAATTCTTCATACTTAGGACCATGGCCAAATTGCGGCAAGGCGACCGCCAAGAGCACTAATCCTGCCGCAATAAAAATCTTCCATTCATGTAGCCATAGCCCTGTCGCCATCAAACCGAACAGGTCTGCAATAATGCCGAGGATAATCAGCACAATCACCGCAACTCTCACCCTTTGTGCCATCTTAACTTTGTGCTTCGCGGCGCGAATAAGCGAAAGCTCTGCTTGGGTAAAATGCATGCTCCATCTCCTTGTGAATATTATCCATTATGGTGCTAATGACAGCCTATACCATCATTAGCACCATGAACAACTCAGGATTGTTAGCGAAAATCTCGTGGTTTGCAACAAATGTCACTGCATTGCGGCAAAACGTCCTGACATCACGGCGATGCCGATCGTCAAGGCTATATACAAATATCATCACACTCGGATCCTTCACTAAAAAACGCATGGGATAACAGTGCTAAAAACCACCAGCAATGCATTTTTACCGCGGAATATGCAATTTAAAAAATATAACCTCGGGGAATTTGCTAACCAATATTCACTTTATCGAATAATTACGCATAACAAGCAGCATAGGCTAAAGCAAGCTACTGCGGTTATCCCAACCAACAGCGAAAATACCCTGGTAATTGGCCGGTCCAGCGCTTAAAGGATCGCCGAAAATTGCTGGCATCACTAAACGCCAATAAGGTGGCGATGCTATGGGCATCCTGCTGGGGCTCTGTCAGATAATAAAGCGCTTTGAGTAGCCGGGTTTCATCGGCAAGCTGGCCAAAACTGACATTCATATCTGCCAAACGACGTTTTAAGGTTGCCGGACTCATACCAAGCTTGAGCGCCAATTGCGGCAAGGTCAGATTTTCTCGCATTAACTTGCGCCGTACGCCCGCGGCTAATCCTTGACGATACCCACTGGCCACCAGCGCATAACGGGGGGATTGGAGTAACGCATGACCGGCACAAGCGAGCGATAAGGGTTCATGCATCATAGACTTAGGTAGCGACACGCAGCACAACGGTGCATCAAAGCCAATATCAGTACCCAAATACTTATAGTACAGCGCTAAATTGTGCGGCGCCGCGTAGGGAAAACGAACACTGGGATGACAGTGTTTTCCGGTCAGTTGCTTATAGGTTGCCACAAGGGAGGATAAACTTAATTCAAAGAAAAACTGGCTATGGCGCTGACTGCCCAGATCCAAACTCAGTAAAAAATGCCACTCTTTATCGCCCTCCCAACGCCAAGTTTGCAGCCAAGGTTGAGTCAGCCAATGGTATTTATACCAAAAGCGTCCAAGTGAATTAAGATCTCGGGCGCAAAACAATCCCGCCGTCAACGCACCGCTTTGGGAGGGAAGCCACAGTTGCCCCAGTAAAAAACTTAAATCGCCGCTTGGCCACAGCGCTAACGCATTATCCACCAGCGTCATAAGCTGCTTTGGACTAATCAGATGTCCGGGCTTACGAATATCCGCAATAAAAATGCCAGTACCGCGCAGCAATTTATCGCCGTCCAGTCCCCTTTGCTTAAATAGTCCCACAATGCTCGCCACCAATAACTGGCTGTCGATACATTTATCCTGCCATGTTGCTAAAGGTGTCATCTGAATATGGCCAGGTTAATATCGCTCGGCAAGGTCGACGCTTTGCCCGGCAACCGCCTCACGATGTTGCTTTTGCTGTGACATTTTTTGATTCAATTGCTTAAGTAGCTGCTGGGCTTCGGCCTGCAACTGCAATTGGCTTAACGTTAGCTGCGCCGCTCTAGGGGGCGGTAATAGCCAAACCACACTCGCCTCACACCCCAACGCACGAATACCTTGGGTTAATTGCTGCGCCATGGCGCTCACCAACGGGGCAATGGCGCCATTGAGCAACATCACAAAACTGTCACCCGCATAGCGACACACGAGATCCTGACTTCGCAATTGGCTACAGAGCCACTGGGCAACATCGGCAAGTAACCTATCCCCCTGCTCAGCCCCTTGCTGTTGATTAAATTGATGAAAATAATTGATATCCAGCATGATAAGCCCCGTAGACTGGGGTTGAGCGAGTTGTGCCACTAAATGATGCTCTAAAGCTGTGGCATCGTTAAGGAGCGTTAAGCCATCGGTCAACTGATGCTGGCGATAAAACTGCTCACGGGTTTGTAACTGCCGATTCACTATGTTCTGTTCATCACGCCAGTACCACAGCCCCATCGTCAATATCACTAAGCCTAAGGGGGTTGGCAGTTTTTCAACCCATTGATAAACAGCCAAGCCTTCCACAATAAATAGCTCGTCCAATAAATCGAGGTAACAGCCTAGACAATAACTCGCCAGTCCAAGTACCAACAACACCGTCACGCGCCCTTCTGGCCGCACTGACACTATCACCATCAACCAACACATGGCCATCATCAACAGCGCGCCTTCGGTTGCCATATCCCACCAATCCATTTGGCTAACCAGCTTTACCGAGGCGGTTTGCCAGAGTAATAGCGGTACGCTAAACAGGATCAACAAACTTAGCGCATAAACTACGGCAAGCCGAACGGAGGTAATAGGATTGGCCACTGTGTCACCTTTAAATGAAGTCATATCGTTATCTTTGATAAAGCCCATCATGCGCCACTCGGGATACCGCCGTAGCGCAGCGATGCCAAAATAGGCCTAAATACCGTAACAACCTAACGCAGCTTAATGACAATTCGGTGACGACTTAGCCGCTATCCAACAATAATCAAGCCACAGTCCCCTAGCACCATCTCGCCAACACAATCCCAACCAGCGCCCTTGAAAGCAACATAGGCGCGATACCCAAGCGGTAAATTAGCTCACAGACATTACGCCATTGAGCCAAATAATGACGGATGAGTGCGATGGCGTAAGTCCAAAGCCCAGCTTAAGCGCCAATAATGCCAACATTCGCGGTCATTTTGGCTCAGCGGTGGCTAAACATCGCCATTTTTAGCCCGCTAACCCTGCTCTGTTAATTTTTAGTCACAAATCTGACACCAAAGCCCCCTAAGGTTGCAACAACGTAACGCCGCGGCCATTCGCTAGCCGCGGATCCACTTCATTGACACATAGGAATCGACAATGCATTTTCGTACGCCTTTATCGGCTCTCACTCTCGCGATTATGGCAGCAACTTGGAGCGGCAATGCCCTTGCCGTAGGTAAACTGGAAGGCCAAGTACGCGATCATCACAGCCAACAGCCCTTAGCAGGGGCGAATGTCACCATTGAAGAACTCAAGCTGAGCCAGCAGGCTGGCCGTGATGGACGCTTCTTTTTCACCGGGCTTGCCGATGGCGAATATACCCTCTCCATCAATTATCTTGGCGCGGCAACCGCGGTGCAGAAGATTAACATCAGCGATAAACACACCACCCAAGTGAGCGTCGCCCTTAATCAAACCGAACTAGAGCACATTCGCGTCGTGGGACAACAGGGCGCCCTGAGCAAGTCGATGAACCGCCAACGCGGCGCCGATAACGTCTTAAGTGTGGTGAGCGCCGATGTGTTAGGGAATTTCCCCGATAGCAATATCAGCGAATCGCTGCAGCGGGTGCCCGGCGTGTCGATTGAACGTGATCAAGGTGAAGGCCGCTTTGTGCGCGTGCGCGGTTTAGCACCGGATTACAACTCAGTGTCAATGAATGGGACGCGCTTACCGGCACCCGAGAGTGACAGACGCGCCGTTGCACTCGATGTCATCCCCTCCGATCTGCTGCAATCGGTCGAAGTCAGTAAAACCCTCACCCCCGATATGGACGCCGATGCCCTGGGCGGCGCGATTGAAGTCAAAAGTTTATCGGCCTTTGACCGCGACGATACCTACCTTAATCTCAGCGCCGAGGCCAGTCATGAGTCGTTAACCGAAGACACCAACCCCAAACTTGCCGCGAGCTACAGCGATATTTTTAACGACAATCTGGGGGTGGCAATAGGGAGCAGTTGGTATAACCGTGACTTTGGCTCTGATAACGTCGAAACCGGTGGCGACTGGGATTTTGCCGATGACAGCGGTTTTGCCAACGCTGGGCTAACATCACTCGATCATCGGGATTACCAGATTAACCGTGAACGGTTAGCGCTGGGGATTAACCTGGATTATCGCCCAAGCGCAGATACCGATCTGTATCTACGCACCCTCTACAGCAACTTTGATGATACCGAAACCCGTAACAGCGCCAAAACGAAATGGAGTGAGCCGCAGCAAACGGGGCAATTGGGCAAAGGTAAAACCACCCGCGCCCTCAAATCGCGCAGCGAAAACCAAAATATTACCTCAGTGGTTGCGGGCGGAGAAAGCCGCATTGCACAGTGGACCCTAGACTATCAAGCCAGCCACAGCCGCGCGAGCGCCGACAAGCCACGCGATATTGCCGCCGCAAAATTTGTGCAAAAAATCCCAGACAGCGGCTTTCGCGGTAACAGTCAACCGCACATCATCGCCCCCGACAGCTATTATCAAGCCGAGAACTTTGAACTTGATGAGATTGAGCTGGCGGACACTCAAGCCAAGGACATCGTCAACAGTGTTCAACTGGATTTCAGCCGCCAATTAAGCCTGAATGACTATCCCAGCGAGATTAAAACCGGGGTAAAACTGAGTCGCCGCGATAAAACCAATCGGGAAGATATTTGGAACTATAGCGATTTAAGCGATCAAGGCGTTGCGGATGCCGACTTAATGCTAAGCCAATACACCAACCAAGAGTTGGACTACAGCCTAGGCCGCTTTGGCCCAGGCATTACGGCCGCCCCGATTTGGGCCTTAGTCAATGGCCTCGATGCCGATGCCAATCAAGATGAAGTCGAATCCACCATCAACGACTTTGATATCACCGAAAATATCGACGCCGCCTACCTGATGGGTCATATGGATATCGATAAGCTTCGGATCTTAACTGGGCTACGCCTTGAACAAAACCGTTGGGACGCTAAGGGCAATGGCTATGATGGGATCAGCGAACAATTTAGCAAAATTACCCATAGCAACAATGAAGATCATTGGCTACCGGCGCTGCACCTAACCTATCGCCACAGCGATAACACCGTACTGCGGGGCGCATGGACCAACACCTTAGTGCGGCCAACCTTTGGCCAACTGGCCCCGGGCTACTTACAAGAAGAGGATGATGGCGATATCGACTTAACCTTCGGTAACCCCAAGCTTAAGTCACTTGAATCAATGAATCTTGACGTCAGCCTTGAACACTACTTTGGTAATATTGGAGTACTGTCGATTGGAGGCTTTTATAAAGACATTCAAAACTTTATCTACCAAGCCGATTTAGCAGGGCGCGATGAGTACATCGATGCCCACAGCGCAATTACCTTTATTAACGGCGACAGCGCCTCGATTTACGGCTTAGAACTCAGTTATGTA
>NZ_JBOFMC010000161.1:0-14483 GCF_051658185.1 Shewanella sp.
AGTGAGGGTTTTTAATTCCGATTTGCCTGCAAACTCAAAAATGAGCGGCTGAAAAGGCTGAAGAATACTCTTAATCGAGCGCTTACCGCTGCCCACCCTGGCAACCGCATCGACCCGGCCAATGCCATCAACCAACAGGTTAACTAAGGCACTGGACTCTTGATAAGGTCGATGATGTAACACGTATCCACGTTTCATCGGCAAGCGCACTCATAGGACTGACATGAATGATGACTGACACTCAATGATGAGCCATCAATCCTCACCATAACCTAAGCTGCGCAAGGCACGCTCATCGTCCGCCCAACCGGATTTCACTTTCACCCACACTTCGAGGAACACTTTGTTATCAAATAACGTTTCCATGTCTAAGCGCGCTTGAGTCGCAATGGTACGGATACGCTCACCTTTATTGCCGATCACCATGCGTTTTTGGCCTTCGCGCTCAACTAAGATCAACGCATTAATCTGATAAACGCCATTTTCCATCATCTTAAATTGCTCGATTTCAACCGTGGCATCATAGGGCAGTTCATCCCCTAGAAAACGCATCAGTTTTTCACGGACAATTTCAGAAGCCATAAAGCGCTGCGACCTATCGGTCACATAATCTTCAGGGAAGAAGAACGGATTCTCAGGCAAAGAGGCCGCCGCTAATTCTAAAATACGCTTAACATTGGTGCCCTTACTCGCCGAAATGGGCAGAATTTCATCGAAGGGATACTTTTTGGCCACCTCTTCTAAATAAGGGAAGAGTGCTTCTTTATCTTTGATATTGTCGACTTTATTGATAGCCAAAATGGTTTTACGCTGCTCGCCACCCCGGCGCAGTTTGCTTAATACCATTTCATCGTCAGCGGTCCATGTCATGCCATCGACCACAAAGATCACCATAGACACATCGGCCAAGGAGCTGGCGGCGGCGCGGTTCATTAAACGGTTAATGGCGCGCTGCTCTTCAATGTGTAGCCCTGGCGTATCGATAAACACGATCTGACGTGGACCGTCAGTATGAATACCCATAATGCGATGACGTGTGGTTTGTGGTTTTTTCGAGGTGATACTCACCTTTTGCCCGAGCAAACGGTTGAGCAAGGTAGACTTGCCCACATTAGGACGCCCAATAATGGCCACCATGCCACAATAGGTGACATCATATTGGGCGCTAGGCGTTGGTGCCGAAGCATTCATCCTCGCCAGCAATTCATCTAAACTCGGCTCCTGCGGCGCATTGGCGGCATCGATACCTGGCAAATCGGTCTTTTTGGTCATTTCTTTAATAACTCCAATACCTGTGCTGCGGCAATTTGTTCCGCTTTGCGGCGTGAGCTAGCAACCCCTATCACACTTTGACTCAGGTCTTCGATACGGCATTCTACGGTAAAGGTTTGATCGTGAGCATCGCCTTCAATATTAATGACTTGATAATCCGGCAGTGATTTTTTTACTCCCTGCAAATATTCTTGTAGCAGGGTTTTGGCATCCTTTTGGCTGACACCGGGCTGAATTTCAGCTAAACGCTCGGCATACCAATTGAGCAGCAATTGGCGACAAACCTCGAGATCGGAATCGAGATAAATCGCCCCAATAACGGCCTCAACTGCATCCGCTAAAATCGATTCGCGACGAAATCCACCACTTTTGAGTTCGCCAGGTCCTAAGTATAGATAATCCCCTAACTTAAAGGCTTGGGCGATCAGCGTTAAGGTATCGCCACGCACTAAGGTGGCGCGCATACGGCTTAAGTCACCTTCGGTGGCTTTCGGAAATTGGTGATACAGCGCATCAGAGATCACGATAGACAAAATAGAATCGCCTAAAAACTCTAAACGTTCATTGTGTTTATTTGCCGCACTTCGATGGGTCAGCGCCTGAGTTAACAGCTCAATTTTTTTAAAATCGTAGCCTAAAGTGCGACACAATCGTGGCAAATTTTTAATCGGTTCCATGCTATTTAATTCCACCTACACGCTCAAACCGTACCCCACTTGGTAGCCAAGTAGGGAGAAAATCGGTCTTTTGACGTTCAAATTCAAAACTAATCCAAATCGCTACCGCTTTACCGACCAAGTTTGCTTCAGGGACAAATCCCCAGAAACGGCTGTCGGTACTGTTATCACGGTTATCGCCCATGGCGAAATATTGCCCCTCTGGCACTAAAAACTCACCTGCGGGTAAATTGGCGTCACGTTTAAAATAGCCGATCATATCAGGACGGCTGGGGTTGATAAGAATATCGTGGGCAACTTCGCCGAGCTGCTCTGAGTAACGCAGTAATGGCACGCCATCTTGGTTAAACTCACCCCGGTTAACATCAGTACGGGCAATCAATTGTGGCTCAGGACAGGTTGCTTGCTCAGCGCAGGCTGGCTGAATAAGCAGCTCCTTATTCCGGTAAATAACCCGATCCCCCGGTAATCCCACGACCCGTTTGATATAGTCGATTTGCGGATTTTCAGGATATTTAAATACAATCACATCCCCCCGCTTAGGCTTACCCGTCTCGACTAACTGCGTGCGCCATACCGGATCTTTTAGGCCATAACTGAATTTTTCTACCAAAATAAAGTCCCCCACTAACAGCGTTGGCATCATAGAGCCCGAGGGAATTTGGAACGGCTCATAAATAAATGAGCGTAGGATCAACACAAAGGCAATCACGGGGAAAATAGAATGGGCGGTTTCAACCACGGTGGATTCGCGAATAATGTTGTACTGCGCTTCTTCGGTTAAATTGGCCTGTGTCGCTTTGGCTAAAGCCAAATTTGCCATGCGCTTAGGGGCAAACACCAACACATCCACTAACCAGATAAGCCCGGTAATCAGGGTTACTAGCACTAAAATAATCGAAAAATAAGCTGCCATTGCTTGTTGAACTCCTGCCTTGAAATAATTAAAGGTGCTTAACTGAGCGAATATTGAACTTTAGTTAAATTACCAAATTTCATTATAAACACAATAAAATCATAGGATAACCTAAATAAAGCGCCGCAAACTGCGGCGCAATAATCGATTCAAATGTTATGCTGACAACGATTAATCGTTGAGTTTAAGTACCGCTAAGAATGCCTCCTGTGGCACCTCAACGTTACCGACTTGCTTCATCCGTTTTTTACCCTCTTTTTGCTTATTCAAGAGTTTTTTCTTACGGGAAACGTCGCCGCCGTAACATTTTGCCGTCACGTCTTTGCGTAGCGCTTTGACGGTCGAGCGGGCAATAATCTGGCTGCCAACTGCTGCTTGAATTGCAATATCAAACATTTGTCGAGGGATGAGCTCTTTCATCTTTTCAACCAATGCCAAACCACGATGACGGATATTGGATCTATGGATAACCATGGCTAACGCATCGACTCGGTCACCGTTGATCAAGATATCCAAACGCACCATGTCGGCAGGATCAAAACGAATAAAGTTATATTCGAGTGACGCATAGCCGCGGCTGGTCGATTTTAAGCGGTCAAAAAAGTCCATCACCACCTCTGCCATCGGCAAATGGTAGGTCACCGCCACTTGATTACCATGGTAAACCATGTTGACTTGAGTGCCGCGTTTTTCGATACATAAGGTAATCACGTTACCTAAATATTCTTTAGGTACCAATATGTTAGCTTCAACAATCGGTTCACGCATTTCTTCGATGTTGTTAATCGCAGGCAAATCCGATGGATTATCAACATAGATGATTTCGCCATTGGTCATGACGACTTCATACACCACCGTCGGCGCCGTCGTGATGAGCTCAAGATTGTATTCACGCTCGAGTCGCTCTTGGATAATTTCCATATGCAGCAGGCCTAAATAGCCAATACGGAAACCAAAACCTAAAGCAGAAGAACTTTCAGGCTCAAAGAACAATGAGGCATCGTTCAAACTGAGTTTATTTAGTGCATCGCGGAAGTTTTCATACTCATCGGTGGAAATCGGGAACACCCCGGCATACACCTGTGGCTTCACCTTTTTGAAGCCAGGTAACGGTTTATCCGCACCATTTTTGGCCAGCGTTAAGGTGTCCCCTACTGGTGCACCGTGAATTTCTTTAATACCTGCAATCACAAAGCCTACTTCGCCGGTTTTAAGCTCAGTTTTGTCGGTTTGTTTTGGAGTAAAAATACCCACACGATCGGCAGTATGGCTTTGTCCGGTAGACATCACCTTGAATTTATCGCCTTTTTTCAAACTACCGTGTTTGATACGCACTAACGATACTACGCCAAGATAGCTGTCAAACCACGAGTCAATGATCAAGGCTTGTAATGGCGCATCCGGATCCCCTTGCGGTGGTGGGATTTGCGCAACAATCACTTCTAATACATCATCAACGCCGACACCGGTTTTCGCGGAGCAACGCACCGCATTCATGGCATCGATGCCCACAATGTCTTCAATCTCTGCGGCAACGCGCTCAGGATCGGCTTGGGGCAAGTCAATTTTGTTTAAAATCGGCACCACATCCAGATTCATATCCAGTGCGGTATAACAGTTCGCTAAGGTCTGCGCTTCAACACCCTGACCCGCATCCACCACCAACAACGCCCCTTCACAGGCCGCCAATGATCGTGACACTTCATAGGAGAAGTCAACGTGACCTGGGGTGTCAATAAAATTGAGTTGATAGACTTGGCCATCTTTAGCCTTGTAGTCTAAGGTGACACTTTGCGCCTTAATCGTGATACCACGCTCACGCTCAAGATCCATAGAATCGAGCACTTGAGCATCCATTTCACGGTCGGTTAAACCACCACAAACCTGAATAAGACGATCTGATAGCGTTGATTTACCATGGTCGATATGGGCAATAATTGAGAAGTTTCTAATGTGTTTCATTATGCTGCAATGACTAATACTGAAAATGGATACGGTTCAAAGGAGCGAAATTGTACCTGATTGCGGTTTCAATACCAATCAGATTCACGTTTCAATGGGTGTATAGCGAAAATTTTACGAAAAAACCGATGAGTGTTGGGCCTGCGGTAAGGCGTTCACCCCAACACGCCACGCTCATCAGGCGAGCATCAATCAGCAGATTGTAGACTGACCCCCATACCTAAATAAGCCAAAATCACGGGTTGGGCATCGGCCTCAAGCCGTTTGAGGTAATGGCGACCAGCAAACCAACTCGCAAAAGCGCCAAGGGGTGCAAAGAGTATGGCACCCATATCGCTATCCCATGCCAATAATGAGCCCAACCATTGCCCGAATGTCGCCCCTATAAATATCCCCAGCAGTGGCATCAAATACATCAAAGCGGCGGCCTTAAGAAGCGTGCGTTCGGGGAGGCCGAGTTTTAACAACTCACCGGGTTGGCAAGGCCGCTCACTGTAAATAGCAAACTGCTGCGTTTTACCTGAAAAAGCCTGAGCAACCGCCGAGGTGCCACAACTATCACCGTTATTGCAGCTCTTACAGCTACTCTTTAGCTGCACTTCAACCGTCAGCCAACCTTGATTATCACAGGCAATCACTCTTGCCATTTCTTCCATCATTGGCGCCGACCTACTCTAATCTCAGACTCTTCGCGATACGCGACAAGGTTTCGACGGGCACTTTACCCACGGCAACCACTTCAGCATTACCGACTTTTTCGGCTACGAGCGACACGCCATTACGAGTAATTAACTCCTCAGGCAACGGACTTGAACCCGCTCTGGCCACATACACTGAAATATTGGCAAGCCCATCGGTCAAGGCGATATATTCAACCGCCTCATGACTACCTATTAAATGATGGTGATCGCGCACCACAACCTTGAAGCCGGCAGGTAACCACGAAAATTGCCAATTTTGCCCATCTTGACGTTCCGCTTGATCGATAACCGCAGGCCATTCTTGTTTAAAAGCCTCCTCTAAAATAGGCGGAGGATCTTTAAACTCAAAGAGTTCAATGACCATTATTTGTTCAAGCAATTGTTTATCTTGAGTTAGCATGTCATAGCGTAAAGGAAGGTAGGTCTCCATATCGAGCCAAACATGGAAGCCATAACGATACTCATCATTAGGCAGCAATCGAACCATTTGCCCAGGTCGGCCCGCTATACGGGTTCGGCCACCCAGCACAAATTGATAGCCAACCTCTAACTCGCTCATTTTTGAAGAAAATGCCGCAGGCCAAACCCCCTGCAGATGATTAGAGACAATGCTATAGGCAGGTTGGTCATGTTCAATAAACGTGACTCGATTACCAACACGCACCGCGTTTTTAGGTGGACCGTTGAGGTACTCCAAAAAAGCGACCTCTTGGTTATTCACTTTGCCGTGAATATAAACCAAAGGCCGAATATGATCGGCCTGAAGTTGAATAATGGATGCTTTAAATTCTTTCTCTTTTAAAGCCTGACTCATTTTATCAAGCCAAACTTTAGCGGGCATATCTTCCTGCGCCATCGCAGGAAGCCCCAAGGCTAGTAAAGCCAATAGAATTAGACGCAAGCTAACTCCTTACTGTTGCTTAGCCGGAACGGCAATAACCCCAGTATCGTTTTCAATCACAGCACCCGTATTCAAGCGTTGTTGCAACATATGATCTTGAATATAAGTGTTAATCCGACGACGCTGTTCGTTCACCTGATCATTAGAGTAACTTTGATTTTGAGTTTGCGACACAGGTCCTGTTTGCAAGCTCACGGGCGAAGCGCTGCCCACTAACGGACGAGTCACCAGGACTGGTGCTGCGCCAGCGTCATCCTCAGTACTTTGGTTGTAATTTTGCACACCAACCACGGCAAATAATGCGACCGTTGCAGCAATCGCGTACTGACCAAACTGCTTAAATAGCGACACCACATTATTGCGTTCTGCGCCACTTTGCTCATTAGCCACAGCCACCCTTTCAGCCTCTGCGGTCAATGTTGCCGTTGTGTTCGACGCCAGTTGCGGTGCCACAATCGCAGGTTCGCGTTCAATTGCAGCAGCAATACTCGCGGACAGATCTAATACTAGGGTTTGCGGTAATTCCCCCCGCATAGCATCACCTATCATATGATAATTATGCCATTTATCATGGGAATGCGTGTCAGCAACTAACTCTGCCATGGTCTGCGCATCAGTCTCTCCATCGACTGCCGCAGACACCCATTCTTGCCCTAATTTATCCATCGTTCACCTGTCTAAATATAAAGGTTTCTTAATATAAGCGCTTAACCGACAGCAGAACCACAGTTTTACTATCACTTAAACTTTATAAAGGCTTGCCGTTTCGAAGCATTTACTTTTACAACGTTATGTTTTTCAACGCTATATTTTTACAATATCCTGTTTTACAACAATACGTTTTTACAATGCCATGTTTTACAAAAAGTGCTAGCTTGTAAAAAATTACGCTTCCAGTAACGGCTGGAGCTTTTTATCGATCACTTCACGAGCTCGGAAGATACGCGATCTCACCGTTCCTACGGGGCATTCCATCACGATGGCAATATCTTCATAACTCATACCATCGAGTTCTCGTAATGAAATGGCCATGCGTAGTTCTTCAGGCAATGTTTCTAGCGTGTCGAAAATGACTTTTTTAATTTCATCCGACAACATGAGCCGCTCCGGAGAGGCAAACTCTTTTAGCGCATCACTACCTTCATAATATTCGGCATCTTCAGCATCAACATCGTTCGCGGGCGCTCTGCGGCCCTGTGACACTAGATAATTCTTTGCAGTGTTTACTGCAATGCGATACAACCAGGTATAAAATGCACTCTCACCACGAAAGTTCGGCAAAGCACGGTAAGCTTTGATAAACGCCTCCTGTGCCACATCAGCAACGTCAGATTGATTACGCACATAGCGTGAAATCAAACTAATCACTTTGCTTTGATATTTAAGCACTAACAGGTTAAAAGCAGTTTTATCACCCTGTTGCACGCGCTCAACTAATTGTTGATCACTTATTTGTCCACTCATCCGAGCCGACTTCTCCTAAATCTAAAATGCTGATTTCTCAGTCGCTCGAATCATATTCACTTATGTAGACTCGCGTGCTTTGAAAAAGTTCTGACAATTATACAAAAAAAGTAAGGATAAAAGGAAAGTACCCATATCTCACCAGTTGGTTTACCATAGAGAGCACTCTTAAGTCACATCATGATACCCGATGAAACAAGTAGTTGAACACCAATCTGACATATTAGTCATAGGTAGCGGCGCCGCAGGTCTAACACTGGCTTTACATCTTGCTGAAAAAGCAAAGGTAATTTTGCTCTCAAAGGGCCCCCTTTCTGAAGGGTCAACCTACTATGCCCAGGGCGGGATAGCCTCTGTCTTTGATGAGAGTGACACCATTGAATCCCATGTTGCAGATACCTTAGTCGCTGGCGCGGGATTGTGTGATAAAGACGTCGTCACTTTTACCGCGGAAAATGCCAAAAGTGCCATGCAATGGCTAATTGAGTGTGGTGTCGCTTTTGATAAAGAGGAGCACCACGGCAACAATCCCAAAGATGCCCCTTATCATCTCACCCGTGAAGGTGGCCATAGCCACAGGCGCATTTTGCATGCCGCCGATGCAACCGGCAAAGAAGTTCAAAAAACCTTACAAGCGCGGGCGCTAGCCCATCCCAACATCCAAGTGTTAGAGCGCTATAACGCCGTTGATCTCATTACCACTCGTAAACTCGACCGCCCAGGAAACCGGGTGTTAGGGGCTTATGTGTGGAACCGTAATGCCGAACATGTTGAGACGATTAAGGCTAAATTTGTGGCGTTAGCAACGGGGGGCTGCTCAAAGGTGTATCAATACACCTCCAACCCTGATATTGCCAGTGGCGATGGTATTGCCATGGCATGGCGCGCCGGTTGCCGCGTAGCGAATATGGAATTTAATCAATTCCATCCCACCTGTTTGTATCATGCGGATGCTCGCAATTTTTTACTCACCGAGGCTTTGCGCGGTGAAGGCGCCTATCTGCGTCGTCCCGATGGTAGCCGTTTTATGCCTGAATTTGATGACCGAGCAGAACTCGCGCCGCGGGATATCGTGGCGAGGGCTATCGATTATGAGATGAAGCGGCTCGGGGCTGACTGTGTCTATTTAGACATTAGCCATAAAGACAGCGACTTTATCATCAAACATTTCCCCACGATTTATCGACGCTGCCTCGAATTGGGCATAGATATCACCAAAGATCCCATCCCTGTGGTGCCCGCGGCACATTACACCTGCGGTGGTGTGATGACCGACCTTCATGGTCAGACCGATCTCAATGGACTTTATGCCATTGGCGAAGTCGCCTACACAGGCTTACATGGCGCTAATCGTCTTGCGAGTAACTCGCTGCTTGAATGTCTGGTGTTTGCCCGGGCGGCAGCCTTGGATATTGAAAGCCAATTACAAAAAATTAATCCACCCGGCCCCATTCCACCTTGGGATGAAAGCCAAGTCTCTAACTCTGATGAAGAGGTCGTGATTGCCCACAATTGGCACGAGCTACGCTTATTTATGTGGGACTATGTTGGCATAGTGCGCTCCGATAAACGCCTTGAGCGAGCCCTGCGCCGCTGTTTACTGCTGCAGCAAGAAATTCAAGAATATTACCGCCATTTTAGGGTGAGCAATAATCTGCTAGAACTGCGTAACTTAGTGCAAGTCGCCGAACTGATTATTCGTTGTGCGATGGAACGTAAGGAAAGCCGGGGACTGCATTACAATATCGATCACCCAGAGAAATTAGCCGCCCCGCGGCCAACGATTTTGCAGCCAGAAATAACCTAGCTTACACTCACTGAACTTGAACGAGGCCTTTGGACACAGGATTTGACATAGGCCTTTTTTCATAAACCTTTGTTCATAAACCTTTGCTCAGAACCATTCATTCATAAGCTTTGTTTTACAAGGTTTAATCATCAAACTTCATCATTTACCAATGAGTTACCATTAGTGAATTAGCGTAAGGCTCACTTGCCGCCAATATTTTCAAGGTCGTTGGCGCCTTACACTGTTGAGCCCCTTCGCCCTTGGCATCGTCACCAAGCATATGCTTAGTCAGCAAGCATGATGGGTCACCCAATAGCCTAATCCCCCTTTGTCTGCGCGGTTTTGGCCTGCAACAACAAGCGGCACAAATGCCGATACTCGACATCATCAAACATATCTGCCCAAAGGGGGATTAAGCGTATTTGTTGGTCAACCTTGATATACATTAAGCAGATGAAAGGGGTCACCCAAGTGCGGCGGAGCACACCAAAATGCTCGCCCGAGGCTAATCGCCCCTCGCCTTTGCTATTTAATGCAAAACGAAAATGCCATTGTTGTAATCGCCACAGCCACATCAGGGTCAGCATCAGCAGCAGTGCCAATATGCCCCATTGCAGCAATGCGATAAACCACAGTTCAGTACGGGGCCAGATCAGCAGCGAGCTTGCGCTCACACACATAAAGACGACCAACGAGAGGCGCTGGTCAAAGGAGGAGGTGACCTGAAAACTATGCAGCCGCTCTGCCACGGACTTTGGCAACCATACGTGCTAACTCTACATCAGCGCACTCTTCATGCCCCATAAACCACGCAAATAATTCAGGATCTTCGCACTCTAACAAGCGAATAAAAGTGGCTTTATCCGCATTAGACAATCCTTGATAAACCTGTTCAACAAAGGGTTGAAATAGGATATCGAGCTCAAGCATTCCCCGGCGGCATGCCCAACGAACACGCGCTATGTTCATTAATTCCAAGGTATTTCTCCCAAAATAAATTTGTCTTAGTCTAGCAGCAGATGACGCTAAGTGTCGATGGTCCTCGAGCCGAATATCAGCTTAGCATTGGTGCACTTGGGCATCGAGACCGGCAAATAAATCACTAAAATCCGTATCTAATAATCGTTTTACGGCAGGATGTTGGATCATACGCTCGGCAAACATCACATGATATTCTTCACGGACATCTAAGGTTTCACCGAGTAAATGCATGCCTTGGGAGATCACCTCATGGCGGTAAATTGACGGGGTTACAAAAATGCCACGCTTTAAATAGCCAAACGCCTTCATCATGGCGGCATCATCGAACTCACCTAAAATACTCACATTAAGATTTTGTTCATCAAACCAGCGATATAACTGTTGCCCCAGTGAGGTTTTACGCCCGGGGATCAATAACTGGCCCTGCTCTAGACAAGCAGGAAAATCGGCAGGGTACCTTTGCGCACTGAAAAAGCTCACACCACACTCGCCGAGCTTTTTAGATAAAATTTCAGGATATTTCAACGATTCACCGGCACAATCCGAGAGGATCATATCCAGTTTATGTTCCCGTAGTCGCGCCATTAAACTTTGGTGGGTGGCCTCATAACAAGCTAAATGCATCGAACTGTCATTAGGCACTACCGACAATAACACGCGGCTCACGATGGCTTTTGATAAGGCGTCGGCAATGCCAACTTCAAAAAGAATGGCATCATCTTTTTGATAATTCAGCAGATCAAGCATTTCGTAGCTGAGACTAAACATCTTATCAGCATAACGAAATACCAACTCACCCAACTCAGTTGCCTCTAAATTACGACCCACTCGTTTAAACAAACTTCCGTTCAACCGCCCTTCTAACGCACGGATCTGGCCGGTTATCGTCTGTGGCGTCAAACAAAGTGCTTCTGCGGCTTTGGCCACTGAGCCCTTCTTTTTAATCATCCAAAAATAATACAGATGGTTGTAATTTAAATGCAGCATAGCCGCCAGCACTCCCTCATTGATGCAATGGGATCAATAGCGCAATCAATAGCAGCACCTAAAAAGACATCACCATGGCGCTGGCCATGGTGATGCATACTAACTATTTTAACCGCTGACAATCCAATAGGTTAACGACTACCCCCTGTAGCTGTGGTAGATCCACTGCCGTGCCAGTACTGATAGCCTCCGTTAGCCCTGATACTAAACTATCACGGTCGGGAATACGACTAGCACAATAGGTGCGATTAGCTTCTTGATAACGCTTACCGCCACGATACTTGAGCGCCCGAGACTCATAATCATTGCTGGCTTCAAGCCGCGCCCCGACGGAGTCCAATTTGAACATCAGCGCCCCATCAACAATGCCTTCAAGGTAGCTCTGGCAAGTGCTCGAAGTGACATCACGGTTACAGGCATCAATTTGCGTGGCCATCGCACTTGACGACACACATAGCATGAGTCCCGCTGCAACATGTTGTATTTTCATCATTGCCCTCCTTTTTTAGGTAAGACTGCTGCTAGCCAGAAATAACCAATCAGCGCAGCAATAATCGAGCCGACGAGCGTACCTAGACGTGCTAAATCACCAAACATAGGATCGACTTGTTCAAATGCGAGGGACGCAATAAACATCGACATCGTAAAACCAATACCGCACATAGCGCCCACCGGGGCTATTTGTTTCCAACTAATCCCATCGGGTAACTGAGCCAATTTGAGCTTGACGGCAACAAAGCTAAATAACAGTACCCCAATCGGTTTTCCAAGCACTAAACCTAAGGCAATGCCTACCGGTACCGGGGAAATTAAGGTGTCTAGACTCATGTTCCCGAGTGCCACACCAGCATTGGCAAAGGCAAATATCGGCAAAATAAAGAAAGTGCTCCAAGGGTGTAAACTGTGTTCTAAGTGCTCCGAGGGGGAAGTCCCATCCTTAGCGCGCAATGGAATACAAAACGCAATAATCACCCCAGCTAACGTCGCATGCACACCAGACTTAAGCACCGCAACCCAGAGGATCAACCCTAACAGCCCATAAGGCAGCAATGAGGTCACGCCTTTACGATTAAGCGCCACAAGGCCCACAATCGCGATGCTCGCAACAATTAAACTGATGGTTGACAGATCGGTGCTGTAAAACAGCGCAATAATAACAATCGCCCCGAGGTCATCAATAATCGCCAGCGCAAGTAAAAACACTTTTAAAGAGACCGGCACACGACTGCCCAGTAATGCCATAATCCCTAAAGCAAAAGCGATATCCGTCGCGGCAGGAATCGCCCATCCTGCCTGAGTCACTGGGTCACCAAAGTTAAACAGAAGATAGATCGCAGCGGGTACGATCATACCGCCAATCGCGGCGAAGGTGGGTAAGGATGCTTGGGCCACGCTTGAAAGCGCGCCTTCAAGCAGTTCACGCTTCACTTCAAGTCCGATCAGCAGAAAAAACAATGCCATTAAACCGTCGTTAATCCACAGCACGAGTGGTTTATGAATGTCTAAAGTGCCAATCCTTACCTGGACATCGGTCCCTAAAAAGCCCTCATAAAACCCAGATAAAGGGGAATTGGCCATCAACATGGCAAAGACAACAGCCACCAACAACAGGATGCCTCCTGCAGACTCTTGACCTAAAAAATTCTTAATTGCTGTTCGCATCATTCACTCCAAAAAAACATAATGGACTGAGTGTAGACGAATTATCAGCCTAGGTATAATCGTTAGTCTCGTCAAAACACCTCGGTATATCCGAAGTGTTTTGCTGTTAGACTCGGTTAAATGGCGACCGGAGCCTTAATATGCGGATGGCATTCATAACCACTCAGTTCAAAATCTTCAAAGCGATAATCGAAAATCGACTCAGGTTTACGCAAGATAGTCATCTTCGGCAACGCCTTAGGCTCGCGACTTAATTGCAGCGCAGTTTGTTCCATATGATTGGCGTACAAATGAGTATCGCCCCCCGTCCAGACAAACTCCCCTAAGGCGAGATCACACTGCTGGGCGACCATCATAGTTAATAAGGCATAACTGGCGATATTAAACGGCAAACCAAGGAACACATCGCAGCTGCGCTGATAAAGCTGGCAAGAAAGCTTGCCTTCTGCCACATAAAACTGAAAAAAAGCATGGCAAGGCGCTAACGCCATTTTATCCAGTTCGCCCACGTTCCAAGCCGAGACAATCAGGCGCCGTGAATCAGGTTGAGTCTTAATTTGCGCGATCACTTGGGCAATTTGATCGATAGTCTCGCCACTTTGCGTCGGCCAGCTGCGCCACTGGGCACCATAGACCGGCCCTAAATCACCGTGTTCATCAGCCCACTCATCCCAAATGCTGACTTTATTTTCACGCAGATAAGCAATGTTAGTATCGCCTTTTAAAAACCACAGCAGCTCATGAATAATGGAACGCATATGGCACTTTTTAGTGGTCACTAAAGGAAAGCCTTGGTTCAAATCAAAGCGCATTTGATAGCCAAAGACTGAACGTGTGCCAGTGCCGGTTCGATCGGATTTATCCACACCATTGGCTAAAATGTGGTTCATTAACTCTAAATACTGTTGCATGACTGCTTACCTTGCGGACTAAAAATGAGAAAAACAATAACATTTACGGGTTAAAAAAGGCACTGTGCTATGTCAGGCCCAGCTTCATATCACCAGATCAAACAAAGGGGCCTAGGTTAAGAGACTTGCAGCAGCGCATCCGGCAGCGCGGGCCCCATAACGCAATCTCATAAAGAAAAACCAATAGCGAGGTAATCGGCGACGCTCACTTAGCAAGACAATACTCACCCAGCAAAATCATGTTCACGGCGCCAACATAC
>NZ_JBOFMC010000162.1:0-16265 GCF_051658185.1 Shewanella sp.
CAACTGCATGAAAAGAATGCCTGGATGCTACGAAGCTTACTGAGTGAATAACTCAGATCATCCCTTAAGCATCTTCATTCACGGCGGCATAAAAAAACCACAAGCCAGGCAATGCATTCTGTGCAATGAATCTAGCCCCTTATGCTCGTTAACAGGGGCACACACTCGCGGCGGATGTTGAGGTGACATTTTTTACACATAAGAAAACGGCTCGCATATTTCTATGCAAGCCGTTGTTTTATTTGGCAGGGGTGGCAGGACTCGAACCCGCAACCATCGGTTTTGGAGACCGCTGTTCTACCAATTGGAACTACACCCCTGTTGACGTGGGGCATTATGCTAAAAGCACTCCCAAAGGTAAAGGACTTTTTATAACAAAGCCGGTTAACTGAGGAATTTTCAAACAAGTGGCAGCCACGTTGTTGAATTTTACGCCATCACGCCGAAAAACCCACCATAACGGCCAGGCCAACTCGCGGGCATTATCCCGCTAAGGCTGCCAATCATGAAGATTAAGAGTCCTTGTCGAGACGATAAACGCATGTATCGAGCGATATTCATGCTCATTTGTGCTCAACCAATGTCAACTTTCGCGACGATTTAAGACGATTTAAGACGATTTAAGAGGTTTAGACACTTTTCGCCGCGCTTGAGCAAGCGGCGCGATGTCTGCCATCAATCAATTGGCGACCATGTTGCAGTAAGGCAGAGGGGCGCGCCCGCAGTTATTGAAAATAAATCGCCGTTCGATTTATAAACCAAGGCTTTTATAGTATAAGCGTCGTCAATTTCATCCACTCACCTATCCACCCTTTATATAGGATCGCCCATGTCTGACAAATTTTTCTTTAAAGGCCGCCGCACACCTAAGCCGAAACACGAAAGTTACGGTTACAACACCAAACGCGTGACTAAACCGGGCAGCGAAGCCTCTCCTCTCGCGCTGGTGGTTGGCAGCGAAGCGCGTAAACTCGAAGTGGCCGCCATGGTCGAGTTGCACCAATTGTTCGCCCATATCGAAATCAATCCAGAGGTGGCGGAAGATATCGTTGCCTTAGAAGGATTGCTCAATAAACCTAAGACCACGACCTTTGCCAAAAAACCAAACCGCAATGAGGCATGTGTTTGCGGTAGCGGCCAAAAATTTAAAAAGTGCTGCGGTCAGTAACGTTAACTTAATTCCCTTATGCCAGCGGGCTCTTTTGGCAGCAATGCAGTTGCAATCCCCACTAACAGCCCCTTTTTTTATTGGCATCACGATGGCTTCCCTCCGCGCTAACGCACCAAAACCGTAAGTGCCATGCTAACGCGCCAATGGCCGCAATCCCGCCAACAGCCTTAAACTCGTCAACCGCGCAGGCGCGTAATTCCTGCCATGGCAACCACCGCAATGGCCCCCGCCAATACCCCAACGAGGCCATTCAGTATGCTTGGCACAACTAATCCAAGTAACGGTCCTATCATCGCTAAAGAGTCTACCGCTTGCTGGACAAGATGGATCTGCTCACCAATGCGATGAATGCCATGGGTTAAAATCCCGCCCCCCACCATAAACATGGCAGCAGTACCAATAATGCTTAGGCTCTTCATCAATAGAGGGGCGGCATTTAATAGCGCAAAACCCAGTTTACGATTCAATTGCATCATCAACGTTTGACCTTGGCGCTGACTAAGATACAAACCCGCATCATCCATTTTCACAATGGCGGCAACGAGTCCATATACGCCGATGGTCATCACCATGCTAATCACGGCTAAGGTAAAAAACTGCGTCGATAGTGGCATATCAGCCACCACACCCAAGGTAATGGCAATAATTTCAGCCGAAAGAACAAAATCGGTGCGGATGGCACCTTTGACTTTTTCAGCCTCATAGGTGGCTAAATCGGTGTGTTGAGCGAGCGGGGTTTCGGTGGTGTGCTGATGCTGTTGTTTGTCTTTATGGTGTTGATAACTGTGATGCAGTTTTTCAAACCCTTCATAACACAAAAATAGTCCACCAAACATCAACAAGGGCGTTACCGCCCAGGGAATAAAGGCGCTGATCAGCATCGCTGCTGGAACTAAAATCAATTTATTGCGAAATGAGCCTAAGGCCACCGCCCACACCACAGGTAATTCCCTATCGGCGCTAACCCCTGTCACTTGCTGGGCATTTAGGGCTAAATCATCACCTAAAACCCCCGCCGTTTTTTTTGCTGCCATCTTACTCATTACCGCAATATCATCCAAAATTGATGCAATATCGTCGAGTAAGGTTAATAAACTTGCCCCTGCCATAAATACTTCCTTATATCCTTGTGATGGATTCATGTTAGCTTAAGTGTGATGCAATACGTATCTCTCTATGACTTAACCAAGCGCCGAGCGGCGGCGTCCAACGACGATACTCAGTGCAATCCTGCTGACCTGGCTATCTGATAGTAATATCTAGGATATACCCCAAATGGCGCAATGACACCATTGAGTCATAACATCATCTTAATAACACCACATGATTAGCCGAAAAAGAGTATACTAAGCCCCAATTTTTACTCATTGCCGTAACAGGATGTCACTATGACTCAAGATGAAATGAAAAAAGCTGCCGCCTGGGCTGCACTCAAATACGTTGAAAGAGACAGTATTGTAGGAGTTGGTACAGGATCGACCGTGAATCACTTTATTGATGCACTGGCAACCATGAAATTCGATATCGAAGCGGCGGTCTCCAGCTCCGAGGCATCCACTCAAAAATTGAAAGCCCTTGGCATCCCCGTGTATGACCTAAACAGTGTCGATCGTTTATCTGTGTATGTTGATGGTGCCGATGAAATTAACGGCCACATGGACATGATCAAGGGTGGCGGCGCAGCATTAACCCGCGAAAAGATTGTCGCCGCGGTGGCAGACAAGTTTATCTGTATCGTTGATAACACCAAGCAAGTTGACATCCTCGGCGAGTTCCCGCTGCCTGTTGAGGTGATACCTATGGCGCGCTCCTATGTGGCCCGTCAGTTAGTCAAATTAGGCGGCGATCCTGTGTATCGTGAAGGCGTGGTGACCGATAACGGTAACGTGATCCTCGATGTATACAATCTTAAGATCCTCAATCCAAAAGAATTAGAAGATAAAATTAATGGGATTGTCGGCGTAGTGACTAACGGCCTATTTGCCAAACGTGGCGCAGATGTGTTGCTCGTTGGCACGCCTAACGGAGTCAATACGATTATCGCCAAATAGCGGAGCGCTATCGCGGATATTGTCGCCCCCAACTGCGGCGATCAGCAACCGTGACAAGCATGCCCATAACAAGCATGCCCGTAATAACAACCCATATAACAATGCCAGCCACTTCAGCAAGTGGCTGGCATTTTTTGATGCCATTTTTTGATACAAAAGTGGAGAGCGGGTTTAAGCGATACCTTAAGCTGATAAACCATCCATCAGCTCAGTTTGCAGCCCTCCAAGACGGTTGAGAGCAAGGCGCTTAACTCACCTGAGTGATAACAAGCACCTTCGCACAAGGGGCCTAAATTAAGCTGCAAGCGACCGAGTCACAGCGCAAACTTATCGCTATCGAGGGGCCCCCCCCCAACGCCTATCAGGGTTACCAAGCTCTCGCAACAAGACCTTTAAGGTAAAATCCTTCAGGGAAGGCGCCACCAATGGGATGATCGCTGGCTTGACTTAAGCGCTCGATAAACTGTATTTCACGCTTTGCATCTAACGCCGCATCGGCCACAATTTTTTGGAACAGATCCGCCGGCATTAAGCCTGAGCAGGAGAAGGTTAATAACACCCCACCCGGATTAAGCAACTGCAAGGCAATCATATTGATATCTTTATAGCCACGACAGGCACCATTTAATTGGGCCTTGTTATCGGCAAACTTTGGCGGGTCAAGCACGATCACATCGAAGGTTTTACCCTCATCACGGTATTGGCGCAGCAACTTAAACACATCGGCTTCGTGATAATGCACATGCTCATCATTTAAGTCATTGAGGCGCATATTTAACTGCGCGGTAGCAAGGGCCAAGGAAGAAACGTCGACGTTCTCAATGCTCGCGGCGCCGGCCTTAGCGGCATACAAGCCAAAGGTTCCGGTATAACAAAAACAATTGAGTACGGATTTGCCCTTCACAAAGCGGGCGGCAATGGCACGATTATCCCGCTGATCCAGATAAAACCCCGTCTTATGCCCCTTAGTCACATCCACGGCGATCTTGATCCCATTTTCTTCAATCACGACCGGCATGGCGGGTAAATTACCGTGCAATAAGCCCGTCACCGGGAGCAGACCTTCTTTTTTACGCGAGTCCACGTCGGAGCGCTCGTAAATTGCACAATCAGGGTACTGCTCGGCCAGTAACTCGACTAAGGTATCGCGCCAATATTCCGCGCCAGTACTGAGCAATTGGCAAACAATGACATTGGCATATTTGTCTATGGTGATCCCCGGCAAGCCATCGGACTCGGCGGCAATCAAGCGATAGCCCGTTAACCCTTGCTCACGAATTAAATCATTACGGCCCAATTGCGCACGCTGTAAGCGCCTTGCAAAAAAATCGCGGTCGATTTGCTCTTCACGATTAAAAGTCCAAATCCGCACTTGGATTTGCGACTCGGGTGACCAAGCGCCGCGGCCTAACCAATGGCCATCATGGGCAACCACATCAACGGTTTCGCCGGCCTCAGGCTTTCCTTTAATATTATGAATTGCATTAGAAAATACCCAAGGATGGTGGCGCTCAAGTGACTTTTCTCGCCCAGGTTTAAGTTTGATTCTGCTAGCCATAGTCTTGCCTTTGAAATGGTGCCGCTGTTAAAAGCTGCCGTTTGCTGAAAAAGTACCGCTTGCTGAAAAGTGCCGTCAAAAACGGGAGACGGATAATATACCCTATGCCCTTTGAGTGCGAGCAGCTCCCGAAAATGGCCTAATAAAGCTGGCGTACTTTACAAATAGACTTAGGATCATACCCTATTTTGCGCCTAAACCCGCACTAAATGGCGCAGGCAGCCCATGCTAAGGCGGCACCACTCACAGTTCACGGCGAATCACGGTTAAAAGTGCGCCGAAGCGTGAGCAACGATGACGAAATTCAACGCGCGATATCGCTAACATGTGGCTCAACGCGCTGGCCTGAAACATGTCACAGAGCGACCCCAAACTATTGCCACCCCAGTCAATATCCCGCATTTCAGCGCGCACCAGCGAACAACATACGCTGCACGTCCTCACCTAATGGTGAGTTTATTTGCTCTTCGTCATCATTTAATCATTCTATTGAAAAAACAGAAGAATTCAGTGCGCGGTTCAGCTAACATTCGCGCGGTTAACATTAAATAATTTATAAAAAGAAATTTTAACAAACGATATTAACGGGTTAGCTTGGTTTCGCACGGTATCGTGCGGCTTCACGCGTGATTGAATAATTGATAAACAAAGTTTAGAGGTTTTTATGTGGTTTAACTCCAAGCTCAAAGCAGAAAACGTTCAGCTAAAACAGCAACTTGTAGAGCAGCAGCATCAATATCAGCTGGAAATCGATGAGCTCAAGGCCATGGCCAGAGAGAACGAAATCATGCAGCAACAATCACGTCAAACCTCAGATCAGTTTAATGAGGTCATCGCCTGTCAAAACCTCGGCGGCAACATGCTCAACACCATTCGTGATGGCCTAGCCACCAGTGCTGAGCTACTGACCGATGAAGAAAAGTCCCTCTTTGAACTTGAAAAAATCTTCGACCAAACTCGTAATGCCATTAATAACTTAGGCATTCGAGCAGCGAACATTAATCAACAGGCAGAACAAAGTATGCAGGCGGTTGTGGAGCTTGATGCCACCACCTCCTCAATTAACCAGTTTGTCGCTGCGATTCAAGGTATTTCTGAACAAACCAATTTACTGGCACTCAATGCCGCCATCGAAGCGGCTCGCGCTGGTGAAGCTGGCCGCGGATTTGCGGTGGTTGCCGACGAAGTACGGCAGCTGGCCAGCAAAGCCCATGAAGCCAGCAGCCAAATAGAAAAACTGGTTAAGCAAATTGTTGCTCAAGCATCGGATATCAAAAATATTGTGAATAATAATCAAGTGAGTGCCGTGGATATTGGTGCCTCATCAACCCAAATTGGCCAAGTGGTTGAGGAGGTATTACAGCGCTCCCATAAGATGCAATTGGTGATCCATAACGCGGCCACGGCCTCCTTCCTCAATACCACGAAACTCGATCACGCCGTGTGGAAGAGCAGCGTCTATCAATTGGTCGAAAAACCTAATCCCAATCAGCATCTCAGCTCCCATACTGAGTGTCGCCTAGGTCAATGGTACAGCAATGGTTATGGCGCCCAGAATTATCAACATCTCAGCCAATTTAAAGCGCTAGATGCACCGCACAAGGCGGTACATGAGGCAGGCAAAGCGGCGCTCTTGGCGCGCAATAAAGGGGATCTCATCGAGATGGTCAAACAGTTGCACCACATGGAAGACTCCAGCATGCGTGTCGTGCATTGCCTCGATAACCTGATGCGCGAAGCTGAGCGCAACTAGCGGCTAGGTTCAACACCACTTAATAAACCAAGTGTTCTGGCCAGGGGATGCCCTGGCCAAGCTGTATTATCTAGCTACAGTCGCGATGCACTCCGTTAGCGACAATGCTTATCCTATAAGATTATCCCCTCTGAAATGCACCTATCCCTTCTGCAATGCACCTATCCCTTTCATGTGCTATCAATACGTCCAAATCGCCGACGCTAGCGGCTGTGCGAAAATCATGCTCGCGACAACCTAGGTGTAAACGCGACGCTTAGGGGATGCATCACATCGATACCCCCTGCCTGTAACTAAAATGGGCATTCACAAACCCACGCCATCGGCGAGCCAGTTATTGGATGGATAAAAGCTAAACCGGTGGCATGGAGCATCAGCCGCTGATGAGAAACAGCCTCACCATCCCCCCCCTTCACCATGTTTGCGCTTACCTGCGCGCTGGCACTGGCACCGACACCACCATACAAATCACAACCCAAAATAGAGTGGCCGAGTTGCTGGCTATGGATCCGCAGTTGATGGGTACGACCTGAGATTGGGGTAAATTTCACCCGCGTGGCAAAAGGCACCGTTAAGCGCTCCAGCACTTGGTAGTGAGTCAGCGCGGCTTTACCGCTGCTGTGACAAATTTTTTGTAATGGGAAATGGTCGCTATCCTTCGCGATTGGCAGCTCAATCAGTCCGCTGTCCTCGGCGAGGTGCCCATGGAGCAAGGCGGTGTAATATTTTTGCACAGTGCGCGCTTGAAACTGCTTAGTCAATAAGCCATTTACAGCCTTGTTGAGCGCCACGAGCATAATTCCTGAGGTGCCAAAATCGAGGCGGTGTACTAGGGTCGCCCCCGGAAAATCCTGTACTAGGCGATAATGCACTGAATCTAAGTTGCGTGGATTTTTGCCCGATAAGCTTAATAATCCGCTCGGCTTATCGATCAGTAAAATATCGCTATCTTGATAAAGAATGCGGATCTGCCCTTCACAGGGCGGCGCAATAAAACTATCGGCCTTGACGACTGGTGCAGCAATAGGGGGCATTCGCTTTCCAAGGGTGGATAATATCCACAAAAAATAAGGCCGTATAACCTAAGGTATACGGCCTTAATGGACAGAATTAACGCCTTGGCTTATTTTGCCAATATGCGTTGATGCAGCTCTTGCACTGAGGTCACATTGGTACGATCGTCAGCAGCATGGGCCATACAGGTGGCAAATGCGGCGTTCATGGTCGTGGTGTAGTTCACCTTGTAACGCAGGGCGCCGCGGCGTAATTGCCGTGAGTCTTCAATCGCTTGACGGCCTTCAGTCGTGTTCACGATATAGGTGTATTCACCGTTCTTGATACGGTCAAGAATGTGTGGACGACCTTCGTGTACCTTGTTCACTAAGCGAGGGTTGATCCCCGCTTCACCAAGGATAACCGCTGTACCGTGGGTCGCATCGATTTGATAACCCAGCTCAATCAGCTTAGCGGCTAAGTCGGCAACGCGTTTCTTGTCGCTGTTACGCACAGACAGTAGCGCACGGCCAGATTTAGGCACTTCAGACGTCGCCCCTAACTGCGCCTTCGCATAGGCTTCGGCGAAGGTATCGCCCACACCCATGACCTCACCGGTTGAGCGCATTTCTGGGCCTAACAGTGGGTCAACGCCAGGGAACTTGTTGAATGGCAGGACCACTTCTTTCACAGAGTAGAAAGGCGGGATCACTTCTTCAGTAAAGTTTTGCGACTTCAAGCTTTGGCCCGCCATCACGCGCGCAGCAATCTTCGCTAACGGTACGCCAGTCGCCTTGGACACAAATGGCACAGTACGGGCCGCGCGTGGGTTAACTTCAATCATGTAGATTTCGTTATCTTTTACGGCAAACTGTACGTTCATCAGACCGACTACACCGAGTTCCATCGCCAACTTGCCGACTTGCACGCGCATGCGATCTTGGATTTCTTGGCTTAAGGTGTAAGGTGGCAAAGAACAACCAGAGTCACCTGAGTGCACGCCCGCCTGCTCGATATGCTCCATGATGGCGCCGATAACCACGGTTTCACCGTCACAAACAGCGTCGATATCCACTTCGATAGCATCGTCTAAGAAGTGATCTAACAGTACTGGAGACGCGTTAGACACACTGACCGCTTCGTTAAAGTAGCGCAGTAAGTCCTGTTGATCGTACACGATTTCCATCGCACGGCCGCCCAGTACATAGGATGGGCGCACCACCAGCGGATAACCGATACGCTCAGCAGCAATCACCGCACCTTCTACCGTGGTCACGGTATCGTTTTCCGGCTGCTTCATCTCTAAGCGTTGAATCGCCTGTTGGAAACGCTCACGGTCTTCCGCGCGGTCAATCGCATCTGGGCTAGTACCGATAATTGGCACTCCCGCCGCCTCAAGGGCGCGAGCCAGTTTCAGCGGTGTTTGACCACCGTACTGCACGATAACGCCTTTTGGCTTCTCGATACGGACGATTTCTAACACGTCTTCTAATGTGACGGGCTCGAAGTACAGACGATCTGAGGTGTCGTAGTCGGTTGACACGGTTTCAGGGTTACAGTTCACCATAATGGTTTCGTAACCGTCTTCACGCAGCGCTAGCGCCGCATGCACACAGCAATAGTCGAACTCGATACCTTGACCAATACGGTTTGGACCACCACCCAATACCATGATTTTCTCACGGTCAGAGGGGTTAGCCTCACACTCTTCCTCATAGGTTGAGTACATGTAAGCGGTGTCAGTGGCAAACTCAGCGGCGCAGGTATCCACGCGTTTGTAGACAGGGTGCAGATTAAAGCGATCGCGCAATTTGCGCACTTCGGCTTCACTGACACCTAAAACGGCGGCTAAACGCGCATCGGCAAAGCCTTTGCGTTTCAGTTTACGCAGTAAGTCTTCGTTTAATCCCGCCAAGCCAACGTCAGCCACTTGACCTTCTAATTGGATGAGCTCTTCAATTTGCACCAAGAACCAAGGGTCAATATTGGTCAGGCGGAAGATTTCATCCAAGGTTAACCCTGCACGCATCGCATCGGCAATGTACCAAATGCGGTCACAACCTGGCTCTTTGAGCTCAAGGCGAATACGGGCTAAAGCATCAGGCTTAGCTAAATCGGTGATGGGATCGAGGCCATGGCGGCTAACTTCAAGGCCACGCAGAGCTTTTTGTAAAGACTCTTGGAAAGTACGGCCAATGGCCATCACTTCACCCACAGACTTCATCTGGGTGGTTAAGCGATCGTTGGAACCGGCGAACTTTTCAAAGTTAAAACGAGGGACTTTAGTCACCACATAGTCGATTGCAGGCTCGAACGACGCCGGCGTGCGACCGCCAGTGATGTCATTCATCAGCTCATCGAGGGTGAAACCGACCGCTAACTTGGCAGCGATTTTCGCAATCGGGAAGCCGGTTGCTTTTGATGCCAGTGCCGATGAACGCGATACCCGTGGGTTCATCTCGATGATGACCATACGACCATCTTTCGGGTTGATACCAAACTGAACGTTGGAACCACCGGTCTCCACACCAATCTCACGCAGTACTGCCATAGAGGCGTTACGCATCAATTGGTATTCTTTATCGGTCAGCGTTTGCGCGGGTGCTACGGTAATAGAGTCGCCAGTGTGCACGCCCATTGGGTCGAAGTTTTCGATAGAACAGACGATGATGCAGTTGTCGTTACGGTCACGCACCACTTCCATCTCGTATTCTTTCCAACCGATGAGGCTCTCGTCGATAAGCAGCTCTTTGGTGGGCGATAAATCTAAGCCTTGAGAGCAGATCTCTTCGAACTCTTCCTTGTTATAGGCGATACCACCGCCTGAACCACCCATAGTAAATGAAGGGCGGATAATACAAGGGAATCCCACTTGGTCGAGTACCTTGTAGGCCTCTTCCATGCTGTGGGCGATACCTGCACGAGGACATTCTAAACCAATGCGTTTCATCGCTTGGTCAAAACGGCTACGATCTTCGGCTTTGTCGATGGCGTCGGCGGTGGCACCAATCATTTCAACATTAAATTCAGCCAAGACACCTTTAGCTTCTAATTCTAAGGCGCAGTTGAGCGCGGTTTGACCGCCCATGGTCGGCAAAATCGCATCGGGGCGCTCTTTCGCAATAATATTGCGCACCACTTCCCAGTGGATTGGCTCGATATAGGTCGCATCGGCCATTTCAGGGTCGGTCATAATGGTGGCGGGGTTAGAGTTCACCAGAATGACACGGTAACCCTCTTCACGCAGGGCTTTACACGCCTGAGCGCCGGAATAATCAAATTCACATGCCTGACCAATCACAATTGGGCCGGCGCCTAGGATAAGAATACTCTTGATATCTGTACGTTTTGGCATTGCTTCTCTCTTCTCCTAGCTTGCGTACTACTTGGCGTTCTGACGGTATGTTTCGATAAGCTCGATAAAATGATCGAACAATGGCGCGGCATCGTTCGGGCCTGGGCTCGCTTCTGGGTGTCCCTGGAAGCTAAACGCAGGCTTATCGGTTAAATGGATACCTTGCAGTGAACCATCGAACAGTGACTTATGAGTCACTTTAATATTGGCCGGTAAGGTGGCTTCATCAGCAGCAAAACCGTGGTTTTGGCTGGTGATCATCACGTTACCTTGCTCAATATTGCTCACCGGGTGGTTAGCACCGTGGTGACCAAACTTCATCTTTAAGGTTTTCGCGCCGGATGCCAATGCCAGTAACTGGTGGCCTAAACAGATCCCAAAAATCGGCGTATCGGTTTTTAAGATTTGTTGAATCGCTTCAATCGCGTAATCGCAAGGCGCTGGATCGCCTGGGCCGTTCGAGAGGAACACCCCGTCAGGATTCATCGCTAACACCTCGGATGCCGGGGTTTTTGCAGGCACGACTGTGACATCGCAGCCACGGTCAACCAACATGCGCAGAATGTTTTGCTTAACACCGTAGTCATAGGCAACCACTTTGTATTTAAGCTCACTTGCTGGCGTGTCTGCAGGCAAGCCACCGACTAAAC
This sequence comes from Shewanella sp., assembly GCF_051658185.1. Taxonomy (GTDB): domain Bacteria; phylum Pseudomonadota; class Gammaproteobacteria; order Enterobacterales; family Shewanellaceae; genus Shewanella. The sequence goes on from NZ_JBOFMC010000162.1 coordinate 11,532, forward strand.
GCCAGCTCCCTTTACGCCATTGATAAGCTTTCGCGGTTGTCACCTCTTTGGCTAAATCCATGCCTTTTAAACCGGGGAACGCTTTAGCCGCAGCAAGGGCCTGAGCCGCATCCACTTCGGTACCGGCCATAATACAGCCAGCCTGCGCACCTTTTTCACGCAGAATACGGGTTAACTTGCGGGTATCAATATCGGCGATGCCAACCACATTGTTGGCTTTAAGATAATCACTTAAGCTTTGTTGATTGCGGAAACTGCTTGCGATGAGCGGAAGATCACGAATGATAAGACCACAAGCGTGAACCCCATCGGATTCAATATCCTCATCATTGGTACCAGTGTTGCCTATGTGTGGGTAGGTTAATGTTACAATCTGGCGCGAATAGGATGGATCAGTTAAAATTTCTTGGTAACCTGTCATGGAAGTGTTAAAAACAACTTCACCAACAGAGAGTCCATCGGCACCAATTGCTGTGCCAGTGAATACGGTTCCATCTTCAAGTACGAGTAAGGCAGACTTTGTCAACGCGACCTCCATAAAGAGCCAAGCCACTGAAATGTAATGATTTTGTTTTGTGCTAAGATACCAATTTCCGCTGTTTTACGAAATTTTGACAAATTCCAGCGATTTTATAGGAAAAACACAAATCCGTCTATGCATTGCAAACCAAGTGCAAAAAAAAACGCCACTTTGGCGTTTTTTTATTAATTAATTCAAGCCTAAAACCTGCTGCATATCATAAAGGCCCGGTTCTTGCTCCACCACCCACTGAGCAGCACGCATTGCGCCATTGGCAAAGGTCATCCGGCTCGACGCCTTGTGAGTGATCTCTAACCGCTCACCGATATCGGCAAACAGGGCGGTGTGCTCACCCACTAAATCCCCGGCACGAATGGTCGCAAAACCGATGGTTTCACGATCGCGCTCACCGGTGATCCCTTCACGGCCATAAACCGCACATTTTTCTAAATCGCGCCCTAAAGTCTTCGCGATCACTTCACCCATTTTTAACGCGGTACCGGAAGGCGCATCTTTTTTATGGCGGTGGTGACCTTCGATAATTTCGATATCGGTGTAATCGCCCATGACCTCTGCGGCCAATTCAAGCAATTTCCACATTAAATTCACACCAACTGACATGTTTGGCGCCATCACGACCGGAGTTTGTTCGGCAAAGGCATTGATCTGCTCTTTTTGCGCATGATTAAACCCCGTGGTGCCAATCACCATGGCTTTTTTATGGCGCACACACCAATCTAAGTGGACAATGCTGGCTTCGGGCGCGGTGAAATCAATCAACACATCAAAGTCATCAGTCACATAATCGAGTGAATCCATAATGATGACATTTAACTTACCCACACCCGCAAGCTCACCCGCATCAACGCCAATTAAACTCGAGCCAGCACGTTCTATGGCCGCGCCCAGTCGAATCGCATCTTGTTGATAAGCTGCTTCAATAAGAGTGCGCCCCATGCGACCACCCGCACCGACAATGGCAACTCTCACTTGTCCACCCATGTGTATCTCCTCAAAATCGGTTCAGCCATGCTATACAAAAACGCCTAAGACAGGCTTAGGCGTTTCAATCAGATTAGACGATGTCTAACAATTCCACTTCAAACACTAATGTGGAATAAGGCGGGATAGAAGCGCCCGCGCCACGCTCACCGTAAGCTAAGTGATGTGGGACATACAGCTTTAACTTAGTGCCAACTGGCATCAATTGCAGGGCTTCAGTCCAACCTGCGATCACGCCAGAGACGGGGAACTCGGCTGGTTGACCACGCACCACTGAACTATCAAACACTTCACCATTGATAAAAGAACCATGGTAGTGAGTGCGAACGGTATCTTCATAGGTCGGTTTAGCGCCATCACCTTGAACTAATACTTCGTATTGCAGACCAGATTCGGTCACAGTCACCTCGGCACGCTGAGCGTTTTGCGCTAAAAACGCATCACCTTCAGCAGATGCAGCTGCGGCAGCTTGCTCTTGGGCAGCTTGCAGACGGCGGCTAATTTCAGTAAATGCAACCTGCATATCTTGCATAGCGACAGCACTTTCAAGCCCGGCAAATGCATCGGCTAAGCCCGCTTGTACGGCAGCAATATCCACACCTTCAAAAGAATTGGCAGCTAATTGCTCACCCATTTGACGGCCTACACCGTAGCTTGCTTGCTGTTCAACAGTACTGAATTTATCTGACATAATTTATGACTCTCATTGATCAGTGGAATTTTGCGCGCCAGTTTACCATAGTTCCTGTCGCTCTGCTGATAAACCCGCAGCATATTTCATGGTTAACGAGGCAAGACGCATTGGTTTTTTCCTGGGGAAGCCTGCTGATAAAGCGGCTGAACCTGCGTTTGCAATTGTGCTAGTTGCACAATTCGCTGCTCGTTTGATGGGTGAGTGGATAAAAATTGCGGCCCTTGGCTCCCGCCAACTTTTGCCATATTTTGCCACAGCACCACGCTTTGGGATGGATCAAAGCCTGCGCGCGCCATCAGCTCTAAGCCCATGATATCGGCCTCACTCTCTTGGGCACGCCCAAAAGGTAAAATGATCCCCACCTGCGCTCCCAGTCCGAGGGCCGCCATATAGGCATTACGATTAGCCACTCCGCCCACGCCTAATGCGACATCGGCGATTTGCATCCCCACATTGGTTAATTGCCCGCGAGAAACCTGTTCATTGCCATGTTGCGCCAGCACATGGGCAACCTCATGGCCAATCACCGTCGCCAATTGATCCGGCGTAGTGGCCACCTTCAGCAGCCCGGTATACACCCCAATATGGCCCCCCGGCAGCGCAAACGCGTTGACCTGCTCAGAATCAAACAACACCACATCCCAACGCTGGGTTTGATCCGGCAGCTGAGAAGTGATCCGGCTCGCGACACATTGCACATATTGGGTCAGCTTTTTATCGCTGCTCAGCTTTTGCTGCTTTTTCATTTCCGCAAACGAAGCATCCCCCATTTGCTGCATCTGCGCAGGAGAATAGAGCAAGGTTTGCCCGCGCCCCGTGGGCGACTGTGTGGTCGCGCAGCCCGATACCCCTAACGCCGCGCCCAGTAATACTGCTGCCAACATCATTGATTTCATCTAAAACGCCCCCATCCAATATTGAGTTAACGCCTGCCATTGTTAGGCAGAACGCTTGCCTATCAGCATGTTACAAGGTGCGAGCCCATATGCCAATTGCCGATTGTAAACTCACGACTCACATTGATAACTCACATTGTTGAGTCACATGGTTAACGCCTTGGACTAGCGCGTTAGCCCTTGGGCTTAAATGCTTTGGCGCTGTGCTTATTAATACTACGGCGATTCGCCTGTTTATCCCGCGGCGCTCGCTTACGCTCAACCTTAGCGTCTGCAGGATGCAAACTGTTGGCACTCGGCTTATCCGTAACCGGAAATTCGGCTAACGTCGCAAGAGGTAACTCGCGCTCAGTTAAACGACGAATGGCGGTTAAACTGAGCATTTCACCGTGGCACACTAAGGAAATCGCCAGCCCTTTCGCCCCCGCTCGCGCGGTGCGGCCAATGCGGTGCACATACACCGGTGCACTGGTGGGCAAATCGAGGTTGATCACCACCGGCAAGGCATCAACATGAATGCCACGCGCCATTAAATCGGTCGCCACCAACACTTGAATACGATGGGCTTTAAAGTCCGCCAAGGTTTGGCTGCGCACGGTTTGATCTTTTTCACCATGGAGCGCGGCAGCGCGAATTCCCGCCTTGACCAACCGTTTAGCCACGGCATCCACATCATCACGGGCACTGATAAACACCAGTACCTGCGGCCATTGATATTGTGTTAATAGGGCGATTAATGCCTGCGCCTTACTGCCCTTATTGACTAAATACAGCTGCTCTTCGATTGCGGCGGTCACCGAATTACGCGAGTGAGCCTCAAGCCGCAGCGGATGATGGGTGAGCAATTTACCCGCCAAAGCATCCAAATCCTCGGGCAGCGTGGCAGAAAACAACAAGGTTTGCTTACGCTTAGGCATCATTGCCAGTAGCTTTTGCATGTCGGGCCAAAAGCCCATTTGCAGCAAACGATCGGCTTCGTCTAGCACTAGGTGTTTAATCGAATCAAGGCTGATATGGGACTGCTCACATAAATCCAGTAATCGCCCCGGGGTGGCCACCACCAGCTGCGGCTTAGCGGCAAGTTCAGCTAATTGCTCTTCCTGCGCAATGCCGCCACAGAGGAGCTGAATCTTCAAAGGGAACGGTGCTAACTGACTCGCCAGCGCTTGCAGCGCCTTAGTGACCTGCTGCGCTAACTCGCGCGTCGGCACCAGCACCAATGCCAGCACCGGTGATTCCGCCCCTGATTTAGCGCTCGGTAATGGGGGTTGCGGCGCTAGAAGTTGTTCCATGTGTTGATGAATGGCTTGATGAACGGCTTCATGAACGGCTTGCAGCAGGGGCAAACCAAAAGCGAGGGTTTTACCACTCCCAGTTTGCGACAGCGCTAACACATCCCGCCCTGCCAAAATCGCCGGAATCGCCAATTGCTGCACCCGCGTAGGCAGCGCAACCTTGGCAGGCAAGGCCGTAATTAACGCCGCATTTAAGCCTAGCTCGGCAAAGGTTAACGACTCAGGGGAAGACTCTGGGGAAGAAAAAGGCTTAGGAATGGTCATCACAACACCGCTTAAAACATGGGAGCGAAAGTTTACGCAGAGTTGGCACTTAATACCAATGTT
>NZ_JBOFMC010000163.1:0-23788 GCF_051658185.1 Shewanella sp.
TTCGTGTGCATGCTGCAGGAGTGAATGGACCGGATCTCAAGCAAAGAGCAGGGGTGTATCCGCCACCACCGGGCGCATCACCGATCCTCGGGCTGGAAGTGGCAGGCGAGATCTGTGCCCTTGGGGAGGGGGTGACTCAGTGGCAAGTGGGGGATAAGGTATGTGCCTTAGTCCCGGGAGGCGGTTATGCGCAATATGTCTTGACCTACGGCGCGCACTGTTTACCCCTGCCTGCAGGCTTTAGCGCTATTCAAGGGGCGGCGTTGCCGGAAACCATGTTTACCGTATGGGGTAACTTGTTTATGCGCGCGGGACTTAAAGCCGGGGAAACGGTATTAATCCACGGCGGCTCAGGGGGAATTGGGAGCTGCGCTATCCAATTAGCCAGCGCCTTCGGGGCCAAGGTTATCGCCACCACGGGGCAAGAGGAGAAGCGCGAGTATTGCCTAGCGCTGGGCGCTGAGAGAGTCGTTAATTATCGCACTGAGCATTTTGTTTCAGAGGTGATGGATTTTACTCAGGGTGAGGGCGTTAATGTCGTATTTGATATTGCTGGCGGTGATTTTAGTAACCTTAATTTACAGGCGCTCGCGCTGGATGGGCGCATGGTCTCGGTGGCAATGCAGCGGGGCGCTAAGGCCGAAATTGACCTCTTTCGCTTAATGGCCAAACGTATCCTTTGGACAGGGTCGACCCTAAGACCCCAGAGCATCACAGCCAAGGCCGCGATCGCCACACAATTGCATGAGCGGGTGTGGCCTCTGCTCAACACTGGGAATATGGCGCCGTCGATTTTTGCAACCTTTGCTCTGCAGGAGGCGGCAAAGGCGCACGCGTTGCTGGAATCGGGTCAACATCGGGGTAAAGTGGTGTTAACCTTGTGACGCAAGTGGGCCACATCTGTGTAAAGTTGTATTTTCAAGACGTTGCGCCGCGAGGGATGATAAATAAAAGCCGCCTTCGTTGATTTTTTCGACTAAAGTCGTTGAGGGCTAAACTTTTTCGCGACTTTGGTCGAAATTAATGCGTAATAAATGAAAATTTCATGATATGAGGCATTGATTATCGGCAATATTCTGTAAAAATACCCAGTTGAAAACGTCAGAGACTTTCCGGCGCTATTCGTGGATCAAAGCAAGCGACGCTTCGCTTATTCAGACTAAAAAACTCATAGTGTATGTGTTGATTTAAGGGTATTGGCATATATGTATAACACAGCAAAGAAACAGGTTTGGTATGGTGAGCTGAGAACATCGAAAGGCAACGCGATTGTCGTCCATGACAACCAGCTGCCAGACGCCTCCCCTGGACGAATCTACTTATACAATACAGAGCGTGATGCCATTGTTGAGTATGTTGAAGATATCGTTAAAGTGAACCTATATGATTTAGATGAGGCTGCGTTGAAAGCTGCTGAGGCTAAATTTAGTGGTGCATGGAAAGCGGCTCGGGCTCAATTCATGAGTAAGCATCAGGCCCGTATTGACCTCAACAATGTCAAGGACACCGCGCCAGTTCGCAAGGCGAAGCCAGACGTTGAGCCTGAAATTGAAACCGATGCTATTGGTGTCGATTTTGATGACGATTGGGGCGATGATTTTGATGATTAATACCGGCCTTGCCTAGCGGCAAAGGCGGTGAGTGTAAGGAATAAAATAGCCATTATTTTATTCCTTAACGCTATTTCCCCTTCGTTATTCCCTCGTTAAGACAACCCCGTTGTCGACGCTCATCGCTCATCGGTTATAGGTTATTTAGCCGCCGTCATCGATTACTATCCCTTGGGGATGCGTCCCGCTCCGGCGCTGGCCGAGCAAAGATACACAGTCGCATTGATATTGGTTTGTGCAAAAAACGCCTGCTCAACTGCACCGACAACTGCATCGGTAAGCTCATGATCGACTAGGGCGACGACACAGCCATCGGTCATGCGAATACCGCCACGCTCGCCAATCACTTGGCTGACAATGTCCACCAACACATCACACTCTGGTAAGGAAATATCAAAATCGTCCCGTAACGACGCATGGGATTGCGCCATTAGCTGACTAAATTTGGGAATATTATTTTGCTCAAGGGCTCTGGCAGCGCTTTGGGTGCGTCTGTTTTCGGTTACAACATGCCTTGCTCGGCGATATAAGGTGTCCGCCAGCTTCCCTTTGGCTTGTTCTAATTGGGATAAATCCAGGTGGCGCAACGCATCGAGGCCAAAGTAGTGTGCTGCTTGGGTGCATTCGTCACGGCGCTGCTGATGGATAGCGGCTAAACGCTGTTTTTCCATGTGGATATCGATGATGATTAAGCTGAGGTGCTCAGGTAGTGCTATGGCCTCACAATCCAAATCTAGGCAATCGATGAATAGTGCATGATCGACCTCGGCCATGGCACTGCTCATGTGGTCCATAATGCTGCAGGCCGACGCGATGTATCTATGCTCGCCCCGTTGGGCGAGTTGCGCGACTGCCATGGGAGATAAATGCAATTGATTGCAGTCGCTGAGCGCCGTGCCAAAGGCCACCACGAGCGCACCCGATGAGGATAATCCCGCGGCGAGGGGCACGTCACCGACAATCGCCAGATCTAAGCCCTTTGCCTCTAGGCCGGTATGGGCCATTGCTGCGGTAAACCCTTTGAGGTAATTCACCCAGCCATCGGCGGGATCGATATGGCCCTCATTGCCAAAAGTCCATTCCTGAATTTGTCCCGGAAAGGCATCTGCGACGGCGCGAAACAGCCTGTCATCTCGGCGTTTAACGGCAATCACGGTATGGAAATTAATGGCGGCGGGTAACACAAAACCCTCGTTATAATCGGTGTATTCACCGATAAGATTAACCCGTCCAGGAGCTTGATATAAATCGTCAGCCTGAGTGCCAAAGGTTTGGACAAACAACTTAGTGGCGCGCTGCGCAGGGTTTGACATGCTGTAGAAACTTCCAAAAAAGCTGAGCTAATTTTGTTCTGTATGTGATTTATATCACGACTGAGTTACTGATGTAACGGAGATTTTTTAGGGCAAGCGCAGATAGCCTAAGGAGAGTCAATATCGGCACCGCCTATCTCCCCGATAAGAGGGCAACTTGGAGCTATTGTGTTGATTCGTATTCAGTAAAACCTTTATTCATGGCAGTTGCTTTACTGGCTGTTGGGCTCAATCAAATGAGCTTGTCGGCGGTATTGTTAAGGTGACGGGTATGCTTAGTGGCGATACTGAAGTTGGTTGCGAAATATCGGTTGGTTGCGTGACGTCGCGCAGGTATTGCGCCCTGAGCCATTCAAGGCTCAGGGCGCATGGTGACGAGCCATTACTTGGTGACTATTGACTCATGTGGCACGCTTTGGGGAGTGTCAGTCAGTAACTCATGGATAACATGGTCGACAAAACCGGCACCCGCGGCTCTGTAAAGGTTATATGTGCTGTGTACCCCGCAGGCATGCAGCGCTTCGGCATCTTCGCTGTATTGCACGATGGCACTGATTTTTCCTTCATAGTTGAGCTTTTTAAGCTGCTCGACCGCAAACATATTCCCTGCATGGTGCGGCATGGCAAGGAGCACTAATTCTAACCCCGGGGCACGGTCGAGCTTTTCCCAAAAGTCGGTATCAGCGGCATCGCCTTGGACCACATTGCGACCTTTGGCTTTATGTAAATCCACCAGTTCTTGCTTATGTTCAATCCCGAGGATTTCGCCATCAAACTTGGCGCGTAGTTCATCGTAGGCACCGCTGCCGATTCGGCCCATACCGAGAATTAAAAAGCGCGGATTGCCAATCGGAATTTGCCGATCTTCTGGGTGTAAGGGGCGCTTTTCCAATCGAACTAAACGTTGTTGAAAACGTTGGTAAATATTACCTACGGTCGCGTTTAATGGCGCAGCGACTAAAAAGCTAAAGCTTAAGGCAACCGCGATGATCACTAACCATTGGGGCGGCAACCAGCCTTTGCTGGTGGCGACGGCCGCGACAATCAGGCCAAACTCACTGAAGTTACCAAGATTAAATGAACCTAGCATTGAGGTTCGTGAGCGCAGCTTAAAGCGGGTTAATAAATACACAAATAGTAGGATCTTGACCGGGATGAGTAACACTAATAACGCGGCGAGTACGATATCTTCAAGCGTCGGCAAGCCGTTGAGTCCAATGGTCAAGAAGAACGCGACGAGGAACAGCTCCTTAAAATAGAAGAGGGATTTGGCCAGCTCTGAGGATTTTTTGTGGCCAGCTAAAAGGATGCCGATGATCAGCGCCCCTAAGTCAGGTTTGAGTCCTACCGCCTCAAATAACCAAGCGCCGACCACGAGTGCCATGACTAGGCCAAACAGGACCAGCAGTTCACCGTGGCCAACACGGTCAAAGGCCTTATAAATAAGCGGTTTGGCCAAGGGGAGTAGGAGTAGAGCAAAGGCCCAAACCGATGGAATATCGCCCTTGGAAATGGTTAAAAACAATACGGCGAAGATATCCTGCATAATCAGGATCCCGATGGCCACTCGGCCATAAAGGGATTGCACATCCCCTTTATCTTCCAATACTTTGACGGCAAATACGGTACTCGAGAAACTTAAGGCAAAGGCGAGTAGGGTGAGTTGCTCGAAATGCAGGCCAGTAAGCTGTGTCAGGCCAAATAGGCCTAGCAGCTTGAGGAATGGCACGAAAATCAGCATAGATAACAGCAAGTGCAGGCTTGAGCCTGCCCACACTTCGGCCTTAAATAGGCTGCGAATATCCAGTTTTAAGCCAATGGCAAATAGCAGCAGGGTGACCCCGAGATTGGCGAGCTCTTCGAGCAGGGGAAGGCTGGCTTTGTCAATGCCCAATATAAAGAGTACGAAGCCCGCAACGAGGTAGCCGATAAGGGGTGGCAGTCCAATTCGGCTGACGAGCATACCGCAGATTAACGTGATAATGAGGATGGCCGGTTCCATGAGTCTCCAGAGTAACAATGTGATAATGGAGAGAATTGTATAAGAAATCGGTGACAGAGGGATAAAAAAACGGACTTTTAAGTAAAAAAGCCCGTTTAAAATTGTTATAACCTTAAAAGGTCAATGTGACGAAGGCGCTGCGATGGTGGCCTCCTCATCTCATGTTATGCCCTTGAGGAGGCATCGACGGCTAAAAGGCGCCAAGCTTTGGCGCCGAGCCATTGAGTGATAGATGGGAGATCAGTTCACGATATGGTCTAAATGGCTGGCAAAGTCCTTTGGCCCCATAAAACCAGTAACGCGTAAATCATCCCGCAGCTTACCTTGTTGATCAAAAATGAGCAGGGTTGGCAAGCCCAGCACTTGGTATTTTTCTAGCAGTGCGACATCCTGGCTATCACTTTGGGTGACATCGGCCTGCAGCAGCACCATTTTATTCATGCGCGTGAGCACGTCGGCATTCTTAAAGGTGATGGCCTCAAACTCTTTACAGGCAACACACCAGTCGGCATACAAATCGAGCAGCACCGGGGTGCCGGCAGCGCTGGCGGCGGCAATTTCGCGCTCAAGATCCTCAATGGATTTAATCCGTTTAAACCCATGGCTATCCTGAGTTGCGCTTTGTGTTACCACCTTGTGGCTAAAACCGAAATATCCCATTACCGCTTGGAAACCATAGGAGAAGCTTGCCAGTAAGGTTAGGGTGAGCAACACCGAGCGAACCGTTTGCTTCCAGCTAAAGGGGCTGAGTTTATTTTGATGCATGAGGTAACCGGTGAAGCTAATGCCCCAAAGTGACCATAACACATCGGATACGACTCCCGTCCAAATGCGGCCGAGCATGACGATAGAGACGGCGATCAGCAAGAAGCCAAACACGGTTTTGATGATATTCATCCACGCGCCAGCCCGCGGTAGCAACTTACCACCCGAGGTGCCAATGATTAATAGCGGCACGCCCATGCCCATGCTGAGCACATACAGAGCGAGGAAGCCCTGCAACAGATCCCCCGTTTGGGCGACATACACTAAGGCTCCCGACAGCGGCGCCGTGGTGCAAGGTGACGCCACTAAGCCCGAGATGACGCCCATCAAAAATACGCCAACTAAATTGCCGCCTTTTTGATTGTTTGATGCTGAGTTTAGCTTTTCTTGCCAGCGAGATGGCAGCGCTAAATCATACAGGCCAAACATGGATAAACTGAGCACAAAGAACAGGATGGCAAGCACCACTAACACTACCGGGTGTTGCAGCGCTGCTTGGTATTTCATTCCCGCCGAGGCGACCACTAAACCGAGAAGAGAATAAGTAATGGCCATACCTTGCACATAGGCCATGGAGAGGGTGAAGGCTTTTGTGCTGGAGAGTTGTTGTCCTTGGCCGACAATGATCCCCGAGAGGATCGGGTACATAGGGAAGACACAGGGCGTTAATGCGAGGCCTATTCCTAACCCAAAAAAGATCACTAAGGTCCAAATGAGGCTGTCATTTGACAGCATTTGGCTGAGGCTGTCTTGTTGAGTCAGGGGTTGGGTGGCAGCTTGGCCTGAGCTGGCTGCGGTTTCTGCTAAGCTGAGCTGACGCTCTGCAGGCGCGCGAGTTGAGTCCTGATTACTCGCATCGGCATCCGTAGCCAGGTTAGCGCCAACTAACTTGCCATCATTGGCTGCGACTGCCTTAAGGGTGATGTCTCGTTTGGTTGGTGGATAACATAGCTTGCCTTCGGCGCAACCCATAAACGTGACGCTTAAAGTGCTATTTTCTGCGGCCTGTTTTAGCCCAACCGGGATATCGATATAGGTGTAATAGACCTCTTGCTCACCAAAGTACTCATCGTTATGGGGCTTCCCTTTTGGCAGTTCAATGGTGCCTAACTCGGCACCATTTACGGTAAATTTGAGTTTATCACGGTACATATAGTAACCGTCGGCAATCACCCAATTGAGTTTGACCAGATGCCCTTCTTGCTTCGCGTCGAGGACAAAGGCCTTATCGACGGGCATCAGTTCCGGCTCACTTTTTAGGAAGCTAAAGCTACTGGCAACGGCATGGCCACTGTGCATTAAGGGGGTGAGAAGCAATAAAGCGGTGAAGATAAAGCTAAGTAATTTTTTCATGGCTGAGTGTTATCTTTTATCCAATCTAAGTAGGCTGGTAGCCCGTGAGTCACAGGTACGGCAATAATTTCAGGTACTTGATAAGGGTGTAATTGTTGCACGAGTTGTTGTAACTGCGCATAACGGCTTTGTAAACATTTAATCTGTAAACTCACTTCTTGCTCTTGGCACAATTTCCCCTCCCAGTAATATATCGATTGGATGGGGGCCGATATCTGCACGCATGGCGCGAGACGCGCCGCAACGAGGGCGTGCGCTAAGCGCTTGGCCTGGGCTTCATCTGGGCAACTGGTGTAGACCAGTAAATAGTTATCTTGCATGGTGTGGCTTATCGTCCCTTAACAATCTTAAAATCTGCTTAAGCCTGTTAGGCTAAGTTACTTTACGTGTTTTCATCGTTTTACACATTATTGGGGTCACAAAAGGGTGAGCTAAATTACATTCCCTTGCCGACTTTGGGGGGGATGACTTGAATTAAGACCGGTTAAGCCCCATTTAGTTTAGAGGATAACGATTTAAAACTGAGGTCGGTATGTTGTTAATGCTTTTTCTACTCTTTGTGCTGGTCCCAGTGATTGAGTTGTCGGTGCTTATTCGTGTCGGTGAAGTGCTTGGGCCTTGGACGACGGTAGGCTTAGTGTTATTTACCGCCGTGTTGGGCGTATCGTTAGTGCGTAGCCAAGGGTTAAGCACGCTGATGCAGGCCCAGCAAAAAATGGCTCAGGGTGAGGCGCCAGGGCAGGAAATTGTCGAAGGCATGATGTTAGCGATGGCGGGGGTGTTGCTGCTGATCCCGGGGTTTGTCACTGATTTTATCGGGATTTTATTACTGACGCCTTTTACTCGTCGCCCCATCGCTGCGTGGTTTTTTAAGCGTATGCAACTGCGTGTTGTCTCGGGGCTTAATGCTGGCATGCACGGTCCTTTTGGCCCCGACATGACGGGGGGGAGGCACTCTCATCCTTTCGGTCAATCTCCTTTTGAGCAGGATAAATCCTCTGGTGGCAATGTGTATGAAGGTGATTTTGAACATAAAGCCGAGCCCAATGAGCATAGGTTAGACGCTAAACCGACGGCGGATAAAGAGAACCATCCCAAAGGGTAATCGTTGTCTCCTCGTCAATTGCCCGTTTGGGGTTGTGCTGGCTCATGTCTATTGACGTTGACATCACGCGACAGATTTAAGTGACTCCCGCGCGTTAAAAAGAAAGCCACTCTCTTGTCAGATAGTGGCTGTTTAGTTTTTTAGCTTTTTAGCGTTAGAGCTTGGCTTGTTAATGAATGCCGTCTGATTATTTTCTGCGACGGTATAACATCGGTAACAATAGCAGGAGCCAATACCCTAACGCGCCACCACCGGATGATTCATTGCTTGGTGGTGTTGTTGGTGGTGTCGGTGGCGTTGGTGGTTTAGGTTCAATACCATCAGAAACGACGGTCAGTATAAATTGCGTGCTGGCCATATCGCTGGGATGAAGGGTATCCGCGACCGTCACGGTCACTGGAATCGTCCCATGGAAATTGGCTTTCGGGATCAAATTGATACTATTGCCATTGATTTCTGCAGTAAGATTTTCTCCGCTGACTTTTAGGCTATTGGGTACTTTGTCAGCATCAATAAAATTCACTTTGATGCCATCAATGCGGCCATTTTCGGCTACGGTCATATCGGCGATATCTGCCAGTTTTAAGTTGCTATTCACTTTAATGCTATGGGTTAGCGTGGCCGGAGTCGCTCCTTGTAGATCATGTGCAAACTTGATGTTCAACTCTTGACCTATGGCTTGTGGTTGAATGGCGGCTTTAAAGGACAGTTTAACCTCTGTTTGTTCAGGGCCTTGGTAATCAAAGCAGATCACCAAATCATCCTTTAGCACTTCATCTAAGTTATTGACGCCAATCACTTGATACAATAACCCTTCCTTCGGTCCAACATCCCGTGACCAGGCGCTATCAAAGCCTTCAATAAATACGGCACCTTGGCGTAAATCTGCGCCGAGGTTGTCATAGGCGAAGATAATTTCATACTTACCTTGGTGGTCGTCGATGCCGCTGCGTAGGATCGTTTGAAAATCAAAGGTCTCGCCAGTTTCACTGTCGGTGACATTATCAAACTCCATAAAGAGCAGATCGCCAAGATCGGGACGTTCTTCTGCATATTGGTTGGCTAAGGTTAAGCCGATAGGATCTTCCCAGTGGCGCATTGAATCCATAGTGAAACTACCACGCCAGAATGGCGCTAAGGCTTCCATCAGGAATCCAGGGCCGCGGTGTTGATACATATACCAATAGCCGGGGTTAAATTGCATTGCACCGGCAGGATGCATTCTCATATAGCCTGCGTTGAGTTGGTTATAGAGTTTGAACTCGGCGTTTTCTTTGTAAAACAGCCAATCAATTGGCACGTCAAAGTTCACGCCGGCATCGCCCACAAACCACTCGGCATTGGGTTGAATCCCAAACTCAGCAAATAGATCGATGTAGCCCCCTTTTGAGTGTTCATCGATTAACGGAGTTTTACACATCGCATCGCTAAGGTTCGTGCTGACTTTATAGTCGCGTTTGATATTGCGCCCGCTCAGTTGTCGCCCTGCCAGACTCAGCTGATTGGGGCTGCTTTGAATGGCCGCAGCAACGTCCTCATTATTGCTGCGAATACTGTCGGTGATTAACCGCATCCCCTCTGGCAACTTAATGTCGAGTTTATAATCACGGTCTTGGCTTTCAAGGTTGCCAGCGAGTTTCACCTCGATATCGACTTGATCTTCTACTCTGGCGCTGTCTTGGCTGACAGTCCAGCGCAGGGCGTCTTCACCGCGGCGAAGGTTGATGGCGCTAAAGCCAAAGCTGCCTTCAGCACCGGGGCCTGCACCTAAATCGATGCCACCGTAATAGACCTCGCCTTCGGTGGTGTTGGGAATATTCCATTTCAGCTCAAGCTGGTATTCACCTGTTCCATCATGGCTTTGTGGTCCGCTAAGCGACAGTTGTCCGTTATCGCTATCGGCACCAATAATGGCGTAGCCCGTTGTTGCGTTAATTTTCCCCTCGCCGTAGGGCATCGTTGTCGCTACCCAATAGTTACCGGGGCGCGGATTTTCAATACTGCAGTAGTTGTGCTCTGCTTGGCTGGAGGAAATACAGACGAGTTCTTGATCGTATTCATCCTTTATCACAAAGGAGTCATCTTCCCCAGGGCTCATAAAACTATTGTTACCATTACCATCTAAACCGACCATGATGTAAGGGAATGGCTTGTTATAACGCGGGGCCATTTCTTCTGCGGTCGTATCAAAGTGGGCACGTTGCACTTCGACCACTAAACGCTTGGTGTTTTCAGGCACGGTAATCTGGCGGATATCCCAGCCGATTTTGAACGCCTCAGGATCGATAAATGGTCCAACGGCTTCTAAATTAACATCATAGGTTTGTGGTTTGACTGGCCCATAAAATCGAGGTGTTAATTGGCTGTAGCTGTCGGTATTCAGCGAGAGTGATTCAGTGCCCTGATCCCGGCCGATATTCACTTCGATATGGCTAGGCATTTGTTCTGCTAGGCTACCGACTGAAATTGGCATATGGAGATCGGGGGATTTATTTTGGACTTCGGTTAATTTGAGCTGGCCGTCAAAGAAGGTGTAGTTATTGACGACATTATCCCAAGGGCTGTTGCCATCCTCTGGGTTGACTTTGTGCTCAATCAGTCCTGGCAATTTCGCGGTGATGATCAAGGTTTGGCTTTGTCCCGCTTTTAGGCTAAAGGACGTAGGTTCAACACTGAGTTCAAACTCAGGATCTATCGCCGTGGTTGACGCTTGCCATTGACCATCTTTAGTCGCAGTGACGGTCCTCATCCAACGACAGGTTTGCTCACATTGCATATCAACCATGGCGGGCGTATTGAGCCAACTGACAATGCCACCATTGCTTGGGTCTGCTTGTCGATAATTTTCAATACTTTCATCCATGATCAAGCCGCTATTCGCTGCTCTGGCAACGTTGATCCCACCCGCTCCCGCCATAAAGTTATAATTGGTTTTTATGAGTCCCTCATAGCTTTGCACGAGGACATCGCCTGCGGTCAACATTAATGCTGACTGAACTTCAGCGGGCGTCCATTGAGGGTTAAGCTGACTTAAGAGGGTCATTGCACCAGTGACATGAGGTGCTGCCATCGAGGTGCCACTCATGAATGTCCAATCGGATGGGGCTGGTGATGTGGTAAACGGTTGATCATCAGCGTTGGCCGCATAGATATCCACCCCAGGGGCGGCCAAGTTGGGTACTAAGGTGTCGTTAGTTTTACTCGGTCCCATGGAGCTGAAAGGCGCGAGAATATTGCCATTTTCACTGGCAATGATGTAGTCATTCGTGAAATCTGAAATGGTGGCAATGGCTGGTTTACCTGCCTTCTGGCTGTTTTGTATCCAGCGCCGCAATGACCAGCCGTGGCGAGCTTCTAAGTGAATGCCGGGGATAACAAAGGCATCTGCTGCCACATTATCCACTTGCCAATCAACGTTGAGCAGAATCATCCCGCCGCCGCCACCCGCTTGCACATGAATGGCTTTGTCGGTGCGAGGGATGGCGCCGCGTTCACATACCACGATGTGATCTGCATTGAAGGTGCCCTCGGGGAAGGGGGCATTACAGGAGGCTGCAGAGTAATTATCACTCGGATCGGGATCGGGGTAGTTGCCAGCGAGGACGACTTCACCCGTGATGCTGCCAGAATAGCTTTTGCCTGTCATGGCATTATAAGGGCGGCTGTTTTGGTCGCCTTGGAACTGTCCTAAGGTTTTATTGCCGGAGTCTAGCACGCGATCATGGGTGATTGCCCCGACGCTGGTGAGCCAAGGCGAGCTGTGATCGGCTGACCAGAATTGCCCCGCATTACCTGCTGCCGCAGCCACGTTGATACCCGCTTCGCGTGCAGATAAAAAGGCCAATTCAACCGGATCTGTCCATGGGAGTTGCTCTGCTCCCCCGATAGAAAAGTTGATACTGTCAACGCCGTCTTGGATGGCGTCTTCGATAGCCGCAAGAATGGCAGATTCAGGGCAGCCAGCATAGGGATCGCCGCTGCCTCCAGGCCAGCACACTTGATAAGAAATAATATGAGCCCTTGGTGCAACACCGGAGGTCGAGGCAAAGTTAAAGGGTAAATCTACGCCATCACTGGTTTTGCCGGCGCCCGCAGCTTGCAGTGGTGTGTTATTGAGGCTATTTCCGGCGGTGGTGCTCGCAGTGTGGGAACCGTGGCCATTATAATCCTCACCATTGGCGGGACGGATTTGTTCCTGTTGCCAAGGATATGCTTGAAATTCTGGTGCAGAATAGACATCGGTGATTTCCCGATAGGATCGAACCCCGATGAGTTTGTTATTACATAATTCGGGGGAAGCAACGCAATCCCCTAAGTACTTACCCGCTCCTAATGGGTTGGCGGCGGCGTAGTCATCATCGCTTGCAAAGGCGGTGTGGTCGGTATTGATACCGGTATCAATGATACCGACAACCATGCCTTCCCCTTTGGCGCTGACACCCGCGTCGGTTCCACCACTCCAAACGACGGGGCCATCGATAAATTGTGGCCCTCTATCCGTCGATAACTGCATGACCCTTTCTAAACTGATGTGCTGAATCCCGGGCATGGTGGCCATCAGTTGCGCATCAGATTCGGTCATTTCAACAATGATGGCGTTATTGGCGATGGTCAGTTGTTTTTTAAGCTGGACATGCGCGCCTTTTTGCTGTGCTTGTTGAATAACACCTTGTTGCTGTTGTTTTAAAAATGATTGATAAGCTTGTGCATTGGCGGTGTTAAGGCTGACGCGGCCTTTGGCTATGACAGAGCGGTTATTCGGTGCTTTGGTGGCGGTAAAGTGTCGAATACCGCCGCCATAGGTGGCCAAGGGGTCGTGTTTTAATTGCACTATGTAGTTGTGTTTGCCCATTAACCCTGGGGTGGGCTTAAAGATGGATGTTGGCTGAGACTGACGTGTGTGCTGGTTTTTTTGCCCTGGTTGGCCAACAAAAATATTGCCTTCTAAAGCGGATTTATATTGTGCATTGATGTTTTGTACATCTTGCTTATTAAAGGCCGGAATATAAAAACCGGATTGATGCTTAGTTTGTTTGGCGGGTTCTGCAATGGCGCTGCTTATCCCGGCAAAATAACATGCCGTGAGGGTCGCAATCAGTGTTTTTGCTCCCAGTTTGTGGTGAGTACCCATAAATCTCCGTTGTTGTATTTTTGTTTTCGGGATAACAAATCTATAACACGACGAGAGGGGAGTATATCTAAGAAGGGGCGGCTGTAGCTCAATCGCTCCGCACTATTAATGTGCGTCTAGTGTTAAGCGTTGTAATGTGTGTAATTACTGAATTTAAGTGCTGTTTTTTTGTTATTTTTATGTTTTTTTTAGATGATTCATCTTTTTGCGGTGAAACATTTTGTATCATTTGGCCGCGGGTGTCATTCACATGTTGTGTGAGGTTTTGTTTATTGCGCCTTACAAGGCATACCCGGTGAGCTCCATGTAACCGTTTCCCCGGTGGCTGCCAGAGACTTCGATGGGGCCTTCCCAGTAAGGGGTGGATAATGGCATGGCACTATTAGGATTGAGCGGGGTGATCTTCAGATCAATTGCTTCACTGGGGATGCGGATCTGCCAGCTCACGGGGTAGGTGCCTGTAGCGGTGTTATGCCACTCAAGCGGCTCCATGGTGATACCGTTGGGGTGCTCGGTTGAATTGATATTGCGGCCGGTACCATCAGGGTACATTCTTCTGGCACTGTAAAAGGCTGAGTTTGTTTGTGTGGCGTGGGTATTGGCGTGCCAGTCTTGGCGCTGAGTTAGCGAAGCCATCGCAGCCTGAGCTGCTGGCCGGAGCTGAAATAACATCAGAGCTGAGCCATCGTCTAAACGCAGGGCAAACCAGTCCCATCCCTGTTGTTCCTTATTTAAAAATTGCGAGCTCCATTCCCTATCTAACCAGCCTTTACCGCTTACCGCTTCCACTTTGCCGTGGCGGCTGATTTCGCCTGTAATATCGATAAAGGGTTGGCTGTAATAGTAAGAGGCGACTTGCCCATCATGACTTTTGACACTGTAACCCCTATCTCCTTGAAATTGCAGCTCTGCTTGACTATTAAGGATGAGCTTGTAGCTCATATCTTGGTTTTCCACGGTTAATGTCGCTGGAAATAGCGCCGTGCCTTGGCTTTGCCAGAGCCAATTATCTAAGCGTACTTCGAAGGGGCTAGCCTTAATGCCCGCAAACTCACTGTGATGGCGTGACCACTTTTCAGCGGCGTGGTGCTCGCGGCTTGATGTGAGCGCACTGTGGGCAAAATACAGTTGAGAACTGGCCCAAGGTGTCGCTTGGGGAGGTGCGGAAGCGGACGTTTGCGTGAGTGTTGATGCCGGTTTTAGTTCGGGTTTTAGTTCGGGTTTTAGTGCTACCCGAAACTGGGTCCATTGAGCACCCAGAGGCTCGCCTGTGGCGGTGGTTAAGTTAGCGGTTAAATACCACCACTCTATCCTGAAGTCATTATGGGCTAAGTGATCCCGCGGAAAACTGAAGGAATAGCCGGGCGCCACAGTTGCAAAGGCGGTATGGTCGCGGCTTGCTTGCCCGAGAACCGTGGCCATCGAGGTAGATGGTGCCGTGGATGAGCCGGTTGCCGGGCTCGCGTGGGGGAGAGGAGCGACGCGGTCGCACGATTGCAGGCATAGGAGAGTTAATAGTAACGCTAATTTAGTTATGTATTTATTTATCATAAGGTTTCCTGCTGCAAACTGGTGATAATGGGTTTGCGGGTTTGCCAATAGAGGGGCAGGCAAACCGCAAGGGCGCAACTGCCAAGGGCGATAACCATGGCGTTGGCATAGGTCTGCCAGTCCCAGAACATGGCAATGCTCCAGCCAAAGGCCTGCAGAGTGATTTTATGGATCAGCAGGTAGCCCAATATCGCTCCGGTCGGCATGGCGATGAGGCAAGTGAGCAGGACGACGATAAGCATTTGCGTTGCGACTAAGGTGCCTAATTGTCGCCGACTGACACCAAGGGCGTATAGCCTTGCCAGTGGCGCTTGTCTGGCTTGGGTTAACATTAAGCAGGCACTAAAGAGGCCAATGGCGGCGACCAGTAAGGTTAAGCTGTTTAACACCAGCGTGATGGCAAAGGTGCGTTTAAACATAGCGATCGCTTGGTTTTTTATCTTACTTTGGCTAACCACTTGCGCTTGGGCTAGGCCAAGCTCGCGGGCTAGATCCTGTTGTATTTGTTCAAGTTCTGACTCTGTCGCCCGCGGCTTGCCCCCTTGACCATAAAACCGCGCCGCGAGGCTGACGGGCAGCAAGGGTAACTGTGCTTGCCGCCAAGTATGCTGGCTGATAATGGCTTCGTTACCAGTATTGCCGTGGTCATAGTAAATCCCGGCGACGAGCAGCGTCTGGGGGGCGTGCTCACGAGCTGAGTCGTGGCCGTTGAGCGACTGGCTCAGCACATCCACCGTTACCCGATTGCCCAGTTGCAGTTGATACTTTATTGCCAGCGGCTCACTTAGGAGGATGTAGGGTTCGGTCATGTTGGCAGACCACAGTTCCGGCAGGCGCTCTTTTAAGGCACTGGTGTGCTGGAGTGAATAATCATCCCGGCTGAGCAGTTGAATGGGAAGCGGAGTCCTCTGCGCGTCAACCACATTCGCGGGTAAATCAATAGCGCTTGGCGCGGGGGCGGCTGGCCTGCCCAAGCCTTGGTTGTGGTTCTGCCCATCGCTACCGGTGACAATGGCAAGCTTGGCCTCAATTTGCCACTGTTGATACAGTTCGCTCACTCGTGGGTCTTTGGCGAGATGGGCTTGGATGGCCGCCATCTGATGACTGGGCGGGCGCAGATACACATCAGCATGCAAGCGGGTCTCAAGCCAGGTTGTTAGGGTGCGTTCAAAGCTGCCAACAAGGGTGTTCATGGCGATATTGGCGCTTAAGGCCAGCAAAATGGCCATCATCGCGAGGGACAACGGCGCGATAAGCTCTCGGGTTTCGCTCACCATATACTGCCATAAGCCCGCTTTGGCCAAGGGCTGCAGCCCATTGATGGCCCAGTGCAGTAATTGTGGTAGGAGTAAGGGAATGGCCAGTGTGACCAGTGCGAGCAATATCAAGCTGGTGTTGTAATGTTGGCTTAAGGGAAAACCAACGGCGACCAAGGCCAATAGGGCGCAGGCAAAGGCAAATTGTTTGGCATGGGTTTGCCTTTGCGCTTGGGTGTGCTGATAGCGATGCGCCCCCTGAGCGAGGGGCTGACGAGTCAAATCCAGATACAAAGGCAAACAGGCCGCGAGGGCGGCAATTAAAGTAAGGCCGGTGGCCTCAACGAGCCAGCGCCATTGCCACTTTCCCGGCAGTAAGTGGGCACCGTAGAGCTGCTCTAAGGTCATCGCCACCATAGGCTGCAGCCAGTGACTCAGTTGTAGCCCGAGAATAAAACCTATGCCTGTGCCCAGTAATACCAATAGCAGGAGTTCTAGCAACAGCGCTAGCATCAAGGCCTGCCGAGTTAGCCCCTGCTGTAGCAGTTGAATTAACAGTTTTTGGCGTTTCATTAGACTGTAGCGCACACCGTTATAAGCGATAAACAGACCCACGATGAAGGCGAGCATGCTCATGGCATTGAGGTTGAGGTGAAAGCTGCGGGTCAAGGCCATGAGGGTTTGGCCCTGATCCTCTAACGTAAAGCTGGCACGCTTTGGAATGAGGCCCAATTGGCTTAATTGCGCCTTGAGGGCAGAGAGATGCCCGCCCTCATTAAAAAGGGCGATATAACTGAGCTTACCCTGCATGCCTAGTAGGGATTGGGCAAGGGATATATCCGCCAATATCGCGCTACCTAGGCCCCATTTGTCGTCAATCGTCAGCACTTTTAGGTGAATGTCATCGAGTTCAAGTCGGCCTTCGGGGGCGACCTTGGCAGCAAAGCTGTCACTCATGATAACGAGCCCTTCGCCGCTTAAGAGTTCGCCAAGGGGAAGGGAGGCGCGCAGATCCTTGGGATGGGTAGCGTTAGCCGATGGCGGTGGCTGAAGGCTGATGGCTGCGACAAGATCGCTGCCTTCAATTTGCCATAATTGGCCCTGCTTACCCGCCACGCGCCCCGTGACCACCGCAAGGCTGCGGCTCAGTCCTGCCCGCTTCAGGGCAAAATATACGTCTTCATCGAGATGCTCTTGCCCAACAGGAGGGGTGAGTAAGGCATCGGCCCGCAGACTTAAGAGTTCGGTCGCCTCGCTGTAGCTACGAATGGCATTATCGTTGGTGGCTTTGACCCCAATCAATAGCGTCACGGCAAGGGCAATACCGAGCAGCGTCGCCCCCGCTTGTAATGGACTGTGACGGTAATGGGCCCAAAAGACCCGGGCACTGAGCCACGCAAGGGTGAAGGCGCTATCTCGCTTTGGTTTAACCTGAGTGCTTGCTTGCGGTTTTTGTGGGGGGAGCATCTTAGCCAACCTTAACCGGACACGGCGACGTGACCCTGCGACAAATGCCAGCGTTTTTGCATAAATGCTGCGCAGGATTCACTGTGGGTGACCATTAAAATACTGGTGTGGCTGGCGCCTGCCAGCTCACATAGGAGTGCCATCACCTGTTGACCGGCGCTATCGTCTAAGTTGCCGGTGGGCTCGTCGGCCAGCAGTAAGCTGGGCTGATGGGCGAGGGCTCTGGCGATGGCGACTCGCTGTTGCTGGCCCCCCGATAACGCCTCCACCTGACGATGTAAGAGGGGCGCAAGCGCCAGCTTTTCGACTAAATAGTCACACCAAGGAGACCAAGGTTTGCCGAGCAGCTGTAAGGGAAAGGCGATATTTTGCTGTACGTTGAGGGGCGTGAGTAAGTTAAATTGCTGAAACACCACCCCTAAGGATTGGCGGCGAAACTGGCTCCATTCAGTATCCTGCCAAGTCGCGGTGGCTTGGCCGTTGAGCGACAGCTGACCGCTATCGGGCATTTCAAATCCAGCGATTAAATTCAATAAGGTGCTCTTGCCGCTGCCGCTTGGCCCAGTGAGCGCCACGGTTTGTCCTTTGAGGATGGCAAGATCCACCGACTGCAGCACAGTGTGGCGCTGCTCGCCATCGCGAAAGCTTTTGCTGATCTGCTGCAGTGTGGCGACGTTGGTCATTAAGTTCTCCATGGATGATAAACCGGATGCAGCCGAGTGACATCAGCGCTGCGTTTAAGTTTGGCCGCACGTTAGCCGTAAACTCTGTCTTAAGATATGCCAGCCGACACACCTATAGATACTGATCTTGGTGCAAAAAAGTTCATTGGCTGTATTTTAAAGTGGCACTTGCTTAAAAAAGCCGCGTTTGTTTGCCCGCGTGATCTCACGCTAGGATTAAGGGCTTGAGCCACGGCGCATTTTGTTGCATTCTGTGCAACCTGTTAAAACGTTAGCGTTTTAACAATCCGTTCGGATGAAGGTAGCAGGAGAGTGAGGAATTAACCTCACACCGACGAGGCAACTTGGATTTTGATAACATCCAAGCACTCTTTCAGGTGCCGCAAGGCGTGGACTGTTACTGGACGAGCCTCTGGAGAGATTACCGCCACAGTTAACCCTATGACTTAATATGGTTAATTTGCTGGACTGGTAGCGCCGAAGGCGAAAGTATTGCACGGCTCTTTAGCCGCCAATGCGAAACGCTCAGGCAAAAGGACAGAGGAGAGGATGACTGCACAGTCCCTGTCGTTTGTCGCCTTGGGCTATGTTTACCTTTAGCTGGGCTGAGCTCGCATGGCGCAGATGGCACAACGCCTCACGCCGGAGTCTCGTTTTCCCAGATTGCGCTAGGGGTTGCATAGTGTTATTGCGCCCGACTGCGGCGCGTCACAGCCATTTCTTTTCCTCCTCCCTTATTAATTTATGTTGTTTAATAATTGAGGAATATCATGAGTTTTCAAGCTTTTCTTACCGATATCAACGCGATTGTTTGGGGGCCGATAACCCTGTGTTTGCTAGTGGGTACGGGTATGTATCTCACTGCTCGTCTTCGGCTTATTCAAGTGTTTCGTCTGCCGCTGGCGCTAGGTTTATTATTCAAACCCGCTAAAGGCCACGGCGATTTATCCTCCTTTGCCGCCCTGTGTACCGCACTGTCAGCCACCATCGGCACGGGCAATATTGTGGGGGTGGCGACAGCCATTAAAATGGGCGGGCCCGGCGCATTATTTTGGATGTGGCTCGCGGCTTTTTTTGGCATGGCCACCAAGTACGCCGAATGCATGTTGGCGGTAAAGTATCGCACGACCGATGGCCGCGGGCAGATCGCCGGCGGACCGATGTATTACATTGAGCGCGGTTTAGGTTGGTCGTGGATGGCCAAGTTATTTGCCCTTTTTGGTGTGGGCGTAGCGTTTTTTGGGATTGGCACATTTGCTCAGGTCAACGCCATCAGTGATGCGCTGACGATTGCCTTTGCGGTGCCAACTTGGCTCACCGCCTTGGTGTTAACCTTGCTGGTGGCCGCCGTGACCTTAGGCGGTGTTAAACGGATTGCCAATGTGGCGCAAAAGCTGGTTCCGGCTATGTCGCTAGGTTATGTATTGGCCTGCTTGTGGATCTTATTTGCCTTTGCTGAGCAGATCCTTCCCGCATTAAGCTTAGTGCTGACCTCGGCCTTTACGCCAGTGTCGGCTGCAGGGGGCTTTTTAGGGGCGACGGTGGCTCAGGCGATTCAAATCGGGATTGCTCGAGGGGTGTTTTCCAATGAATCTGGCCTTGGCAGCGCGCCCATTGCGGCGGCGGCAGCCAAAACCAATGAACCCGTCGAGCAAGGCTTGGTGAGTATGACGGGAACCTTTTTTGACACTATCATCATTTGTACGATGACGGGGCTGGTGCTGATCATGACTGGCGTCTGGAGTGGTGATGCCGCGGGGGCGGCCATGACGAGCGCGGCCTTTGGCCTTGGCGGCTCGGCGCTGGTCGGGCAATATTTAGTGACGATTGCGCTAGTTTGTTTTGCGTTTACCACCATTTTGGGCTGGCACTACTATGGCGAGCGCTGCTGGTATTATTTAGTGGGTGAGCGTGGACTGCGTGTTTATCAACTGCTGTTTTTAGCCTTGATTGCTGGTGGGGCTTTTATCAAGCTTGATGTCATCTGGTTACTGGCCGATACGGTCAACGGCTTAATGGCTATCCCTAATTTAATTGCGATAGTGGGCTTGCGCCATGTCATCATCGCTGAGACGCGCAGCTATTTTGCGCGCATGCTGCCAAGCCCGGTGGCCAGAGCGTTGTGTTAATGGGCGGTGTTACTCTCCTTTGTTAGACAGGACAAGGTGTGTGGCCCATTTGAGATGAGTCATCAGCCACGGTTTAATGGGCATTGATAGTGATGGCGGCAGGGAGCGCTGCCGCTCGGCTCTTTGTGGTTGTTTGCTGCGCTATTTTTTTACCGCTGCGTGCTGGGCGGCCAGCTTGTTAACGATTATTGTTTATAGGCACGTTATTGTTTGTCGCCACGGCGTTCTTCGTTTACTTTATGGTTGCCGGTTAAAAAGTGAACGCTCAATCGCCGATAGCAATGAGGTTACGCCATGGAACAAGGTCAACTTCGCACCTTTCGCAGTAAAATTTTATCGCACATCGCTTTGCCTCTCATTGTCGTCATGACGGTGGTTTATGGGGTTAGCGCATGGTTTCGTTATCAAACTTTGCAAACGCAGTTTTATAGCAGCTTAACCCAGCAGGCCAATTACGCGGCGTCGCACTTACAGCAGATTGTTGATCACGCCCAAGATAACACGCTGGCCCTCGCGGATTTTATCAGTTTATTGGCGGACCAAGAGCAGTTACACGATGCTCAAAAGCTCGATGCGCTATTGCGTAATCGCCTTGAGCGCAATCCGACGTTTTTTGGCTCAGCGTTGGCGTTTAACCCCGAATACTTCAAAGACGGTAGGCTATTTGCGCCCTATGTGTATCGTGAGGGGGAGCAGTTTAAGTCCCTCGACATCGGCGCCCAAGGTTACAACTATAGTGATGGCTCCTGGGATTGGTGGACCAACGCGCTTAATCAGCCAAAGGGATATTGGTCGAAAGCCTATGTTGATAAGGGCGCCGGCAATGTGCCCATGGTCTCCTATTCCGCTCCCTTTGGTTTTTCGCAACCGAATCTTGGGGTGGTGACAGTTGATTTAGCCTTAGATAAATTACCCGCGCAGTTAGGCATCACCCCGCAGCGCTTGGTGGTGTTAGATGCCGTAGGTCGGCTACTGTTTCACCCTGATTCTGCTAAATTGCTAGCCGATGCTTCCTCTCGTTGGCTAGATAACACGCTTCCCCAAAACGCTTCTTTTTGGAAGATGGCAACCCATGGTCAAGGTGGGGAGGCCCCCGTGCTTGACCGTGAGGGGGCGCGGCATTTTGCCAGCATCGCGACAGTGCCTAAATTAGGCTGGCACATTGTGGTCACGGCCCCAGAGCAGGCGCTGTTCACGGCATTATTTGATGAGCTTCGCGCCATCATGCTTTATCTGTGCCTGCTAATCTTGCTGCTGATCGCGACCTGTTACTTTGCCGCTAAACGCTTAACTCGGCCATTGGAGTTACTCGAGTCGGGCATGCTCGCGTTTGGCCAAGGTAAGGCCCTGCAACTGACGGTGCCGCCAGGTGCGGTCAGTGAAATCGTTACCTTAAGCCACACTTTTAATCAAATGGCTCAATTATTAAGCGAGCGCGAGCAGGCCATACTCGATTCCCGTGGTAATCGTTTTGCCCAATTAATTGATGGTATGAGTGATAAATCTTTTTATTGCTCTCTCGATCCTGCAGGACAATTGGCGCAAGTCAGCGATGGGGTGACTAAGGTATTGGGCATTTCCCCTGAGTTACTTAAGCGCAAGTATCAACGTCTGTTTTCCGTTAACCCTCTCAATGAGCAAAACTGGGAATACACCGATCTTGCCCTTAAGGGCCAGAATGTGCCGGCGCATCAAGTCGAAATGCTGGATGCCCAAGGCCATCTGCGGCGGCTTGATGTGTTTATGCAACCCTTAGTGTCGGCAAGCGGCGAGCTGATGTCGGTCGAGCTGCTATTCACCGATGTGACTGAGCAATTTTCAGCGGCGGCCTGGGCCAATGCGGTGCTGGAGGCTGCGCCAGAGGCGATGTTGATTGTTGATGACAAGGGGGCCATCGTGTTTACCAATAGCCGCTGTCAGCACTTATTTGCCTATGAACCCGGTGCGATGCTCGGATTGCGCGTTGAGCAATTACTGCCCAAGGCGTTAGGGAGTGTGGATATGCTGGCGTGGCAAGACATGTTGCTGCGCGGG
Organism: Shewanella sp.; assembly: GCF_051658185.1. Lineage (GTDB taxonomy): Bacteria > Pseudomonadota > Gammaproteobacteria > Enterobacterales > Shewanellaceae > Shewanella. Next base: position 22,400 of record NZ_JBOFMC010000163.1, read on the forward strand.
GGGAATGGCGGCACGACTTTCGTGCCTCAAGTGCAGGCACTTAAGGCCAATGGTGATGAGTTTATTGCTGAAATCGCCCTGAGTATACTGCCCGCTGATGTCGATGGTCACCGGCAGATTGCCGCTTCTATCCGTGATATGACGGATAAACTGGCCATCGAATTTAAAATTCGTGAGAGTGAAGAACGTTTTCGCGGCCTAGTGTCGAATATCCCCAGCGCCGTTTATCGGCTGCGCATTGGTGAGGAGTGGCTGATGGAATACGTCAGTGACAATATCGCCCAGATCACCGGTTATGCGGCCAATCAGTTTATCAACAATCAGACTCGCACTTATATCTCTTTGATTTTAGAGGAAGATCGCCAGCTATGTCAGCAAGCCATCGACAAAGCGCTGACACTTAAGACGACCTTTGAGGTGGAATATCGCATTTGGCACCGTGATGGCAGCATTCGGTGGGTCCATGAAAAGGGGAAAGCCTGTTACAGCCCCGAGGGTGAGCCCCTGTGGTTTGATGGTAGCCTCGATGATGTCACCGACAAAAAGCGGGCGCAGGAACAGCTTGAAGCCTCGCGCCGGCAACTCAGTAACATGACCGAATCTCTCCCTTGTACTGTGTTCCAGTTGTGTTGGCACCGAGATTCGGACCGGGCCTTTAGCTTTATTTCGGCCTCCGCGATGCAAACGCTTGGATTGCATCGAGATGATTTGCTTGCAGATTTTAATCTTATAGCCGAGCGGGTGGTGGAGGATGAATGCCCTGCCATGGCGCAGGCATTGTCGGGGCGCAGTGAAGATAAGTTGCAATGGCTTCGAGAGTTTCGTTATCGCCACCCCAATGGCAGTGTGCGCTGGATGGAAACCGGGGCCTGCGGTCATCAAACGGGCGAAGGCGCGATTGTGTGGAACGGTTATGTGATGGACATTACTGAGCGCAAGGCCATTGCCCAGGAGCTGGCGTTAAGTGAAGCCCACTTTAAAGCGTTGTTTGATGGGGCCACCATTGGGATTTTAAATCTCGACCGGCGTGGCGTGATCCTCGATTGCAATGAGCAATTCTGTCTGGATATGGAGCAATCCCGGGAGCAACTGCGTAATACGTCGATTTTTGAGCTGATAAGTCCGCAGGATCGGGAGAGCGCCAAACAACAGTTCACCGATGTCAGGGAAGGGCGTATCGATCATTACCGCGCCGAGCGCAGCTTTATCCGACCATCGGGGACGCCACTGTGGATGGCCGTTAACGTGTCAGCCTTGCTTGATGACCAACAACAATTCGAGTCGGCCGTGGTCAGTATGGTCGATATGACCGAGCTTAAGGTGTTAGCCGATAAGTTACGGATAGCCAAGGAGCAGGCCGATGCGGCGAGCAAGGCCAAAGGGGATTTT
>NZ_JBOFMC010000164.1:0-4894 GCF_051658185.1 Shewanella sp.
TTAAAGCCACTTTCGGGGCAAAATCCCAGCGCATGCCTAAGGAATAAGAAGTCCGTGTCATCGTAAATGAAGATAGGCTAGAAGGACGCTCATCATTATCTGTTGACTCTACATGGCCCATGGAAACGTAAGGAGTCACGCTGTTGATCTGATAGCCCAATAACATTGAGGCCGTTGTGACATCGGGGTAAGCTCCATCTAACTTTGTGATCATGGCTTCGGTATTAAAAATCAGTGCGCCATTGTTATATTGCAGGCCAAGGGAAGCAAAGGTGGCATCTTGATCGGAAATAAATGAAATAGCCGATGTCCCCGTGCTCGCCTGAGCATAGGAGCCGCGCAGGGTCCAGTCGTCAATAAACCAGGTGGCAGCAAGGCCCACAACATCTTTAATATCGAGTTTTTGATCAAAAGAAGAATCACGCTCTTCCACTTGGCTTACACCAGTAAAAGGTTGCAGTTGTAAGGTGGTATTGCCAAGTTTTACGGGGATTAACGCATCAACACCGGTAAAACTACTGACAATCAATAATTCATAGATATCTTGTGATGGGCGCAGCATAGGATAGGCATAGCCAACATCCAGATAATCTGAATACATATAGAATGGTGTGCGTAGCTTACCTCCGCGCACAGTCGCTACGTCCAGATCATAGCTTAAATAAGCCACTTCCATCGCAGGTTCAAAATCATAACGGCCATTGGCAACTAATTGGGTCGTCACTTTGGCCTTGTCATTCACTTGGAAATCAAACTGAAGTCCGAGCAATGAATCTTGTTTAAAGTCGATATCATTCGTGTAACCAGCATAGCCAGCATCATTGTTGGAAATACCCACACCAACACTGCCAAAACCGCCCACAGTTAAATTATCAAGGGTGGCGGCAAGCGCAGTAGGCGCGCTAATCGCAAGGGATATTAATAGCGCAATATTCGTCTTATTCATATTTTCCTTCTTATTTACGACTGTTAATTAAATACAAAAAGGTACAGCGAATAGCAGGCCAATAGCGGTTAGCTATTAGCCATTAAATTAATGGTGAAATGTTATTAATGTGTTTTGAATTGCTCAGTGATACTCGTCAATTGTATTTTTACTTTTTCAATGGATTGCACCATATTATCAACCTGCTTTAAACTGTTGACGGTTTGCTGCGACATATTTTGAATGTTCAGCAGGTGTGATTCCATTTCTCTTGTGGTTTGCCCTTGTTCTTCTGTCGCGGCGGCAATTAATACGTTACGTTGATCGACATCACTCATATTTAGCGCGACATCTTTAATCGTTACTTCTGCTTCATTACTCTTTTGATTGCACCGTTCGGCATTAGTTAAGCTTTCACCAATAATATTCATGGCGATATTGGCTTTGGCTTGGAGATCTTCTAAAACAGTTTGAATTTCTTTGGTTGAGGCTTGAGTTCGAGAAGCTAAGGTCCGCACCTCGTCAGCCACCACCGCAAAACCGCGACCTTGTTCACCAGCGCGCGCAGCCTCAATTGCAGCATTGAGGGCAAGTAAATTGGTTTGTTCAGCAATTGAATTAATTGCCAGCAGGATTGACTCAGCGCTTTTCGTGCTATCGTTTAATTCCGAGACGACGCCAGCCGTTTTTTGGACATCGTTAACCAATAATTCGAGCGATTCTAAGGTTTGATGCACTGTGTTTGCACCATTGTGCGAGAGGGCCATGGCGTTACTGACAGCTTTAGCGGTATCCTGTGCATTACTGGAAATATCTGCGGCCACGTTAGTCATTTGGGTGACTGCACTCGCAACCTCATCCATAGCGGCTAATTGCTTTTCTGAAATGGTTTTGGCTACGCTATTTGCTTCGAGTAGATTATTAGAAATATTTGATAATGTGTCAGTGTTAATCACGACATTACGAATATTATCATGTAGCTTTTCTACAAAACGATTAAAGTAGGTTACCAACTCTTTTAATTCATCATCCTTACTGTATTCTAATCTTACTCTTAAATCACCGTCGCCAGAGGCAATGTCTTTCATTTTATTTGTGATGAGTTGTAAATCATTTTTAATCCCGGTCACTAATAAGAATGCAATAATGGCAGTAACGAGTACGCTGATGATGCAGGCTAATTGGATTAAGGTCACTGTGCTGTCATTTTTTTCAACTAATTGTTGAATGCTACTTTCTAGGTTAGTGGTGTTTTGGGTATGTAATGTTTCAAATTCAGCGGTAATTTTTTCGTAGTCAGCATTATTTCGCTGAGCGTCTGCGGCCGCTTTTGTCATATCAGCATTGCCATTAATCATGGTTTTAGCAAGCGTGTCAGCATGGGTGAAATATTGGCTAATTTTATTATTGAGACTCGCTATTTGGCTGGATAACTCTGGCTTATGGCTCAGCAAGGATTGCAAATTGCTCGTGATTTGTGATTTGACTTTAAGATTGTTTGTCAGTAATTCATCGTCGCCTAAGGTAACGGCGACATTAAAACGCTCAAACGCCTCTTTTAATAGGGCGAGATTGTTAGCTGTGAGTGCTAAGCTAGGATATTCAAGGGTGTTTACTTTGGTAATCACGGTGGAGTTATGGCTCAGTACACGCGTGACAATTAAAGAAAGCATAATTAGCAATGTTAACACTAAGCAATTTGTTAATATAATTTTGGTTTTAATTGTGAGTGTTTTCACATGGCCACCTTCAGTGTTATCAAAGTAAATAGCAAGGTAGAGTAAAGACTCTATTTTTAGGCTATCATATATAATGTATATTGTAATGTAAACATTGACTTGCAATGATTGTGAGCTTGACGAACTTTTGTGGTAATTGTTAAAAGATGTGGCTTTGCCTGTGCGACACCCATAGGTAATGATGTTCTGGGTAGCGTGTATTTTAAGCCGTTATAGGTTGGGTTTATGATCGTCTTCGCCAGCATACTTTTTTAATATCTGCTGGCGAATCGGTTAAGAGTGAATTAGCTTATCGTAAATATCGTAAATAATGTAAATAATGTAAATAATGTAAATAATGTAAATAATGTAAATAATGCATTATTAATAAGCCGTAGGCCGTCGGTGTGGACGGCACTGATCTTGGTCAATATTAATTGGCTAAAGCCATCAGTTTGGGTAAAAATTCGTTTTCTGAGGTGGCGATTTCGCTTTGCTCTGCAAGCACTTGATTGAGGATCTCATGGGTGGTGAGGGGGTTGGCGAGCACGACTCGTAGCACCACGGTCGCTTGGCCAGAGTAGCGGGCAGGGGAGATTCGGGTGCGGGAAACAAAGGATTTACCCTGTTCCCGTTGATGTTTTTGGATAAATTGCGTTAAACCATCGAGCAGTTCATTAAACCGGGTGAGTTTGAGTGTATCGCCTTGCTCAATCGCAAGCTGCATGGCCATTTGCACGTTGGCGGGGACATAGCGGTAGGTCAGCAGACAAAGTTCAGGCTCAGTAACGAGCTCAAAATCCGCGTGAGCTTGGATTTGCTCGGCAAAATAGCGAGCCTTTTCAAGGCTGTTATTGATTAAAATTTCATAGCCATCGCGGCCGATGATCTGCAAACAGGCATGGACTAACATGGCCATGCCGGGGCGTGAGCCTTCTAGGGTTTGGCTGCCTAAATCTTTAGAGCCGCGGCGCAGAATATATTCGGCGTGGTGGGCAATCGCATGGGCAAGTTCAGGATTTTTAAATAGCACCATGCCTGCGCCCATGGGGACATACATTTGCTTATGGGCATCAATGGTAACGGAATCGGCCAGTTCAATCCCTGCAAGTAAATGACGGTACTTATTCGACAATAAGCTTGCACCGCCCCAGGCTGCATCCACATGGAAATGGCAGTGTAATTCTGCTGCTAATGCTGCTAATTCGGCTAATGGGTCAACATTGCCGGTTTCAGTGGTTCCAGCAACGCCGACGATGGCCATCACTTTGACATTGTTAGCCGCAAGTGAAAGGGCAACTTGGCGCATGTGCTCAACATCCACTTTATTGTTGCCTTTGGTGGGGATGCTAATGATGTTGTCGCGGCCAATCCCGAGGAGATCGGCGGCTTTCGCGAGGGAGTAATGGCCGCGCTCGGACACTAAAATCGCAATATCATCATAACCATAGTGGCGTAATGCTCGGTGCAGGCCTTCACGGGTGATGCCTTTAAATTCGCCATCGGCCTTGAATAATTGATTACGAGCTATCCACAGGGCAGTGATGTTGGCCACAGTGCCGCCGGAGCAAAAAGCGCCGAGGGAATGATTGGCGCTGTGCATCCAGTTTTGATAAAAATCAGCCTGTTGGGCATAAACCAGATGATGCATCATGCCAAGTACTTGGCGCTCAAGTGGTGTGAAGGCTTTTGACGTTTCAATTTTGACCAGATTTTGGTTTAGCCCGACCATCATTTTTGACAATGGCAACACAAAATAGGGCAGTGCCGACGTCATATGGCCGATAAAACTTGGGGATGCCGTGTGGACGGAGTGGGCCACCAGGTTGTGCATAATTTCGTCTGTGTAATCAGAGACAAACCGCGGAGTCTCGGGGATTTCAAAGGCGCTAAAGTCGGCTTCGATTTCTGGTAGTGGTTTTTCTTGTACCGCAATGCTTTCACCTAAAAAGCCCGCTAAGTCTTCAGAAAGCTTGCGCTCAATAATACTTAAGGTCGAGGTGGCATCCTCCGGCACAGTAAAAATACGCATGAGGCTGGCTGTGGATGCGGTGGCTTGACGAGGGCGTTTTAGGGTCATGGGCGTTTATTCATTCTGAACGTGACATCGCAGCGCTGTTCAACGAGTACAACAATATCATAGACAACAACATCTGTGACTCAGGGGAACAGTCTGGGCGGATGAACTAAAAGGAGCTCACTTTACTGCAAGCGCTTTTGGGCAGCAAGAATTAAATGCCCTGCGGGGCAG
>NZ_JBOFMC010000165.1:0-6547 GCF_051658185.1 Shewanella sp.
CACACCGAGCGCTGGGCGCCTGCGGCGGGTTAGGGTTGACGTTTCATCAACTCAGGGTGGTGCATTTTACGCATCTCCCGGTTCGCGTCAAGTGTTTTTTCAAACTTTCTTCACGCTCATCAATCAGTAATCTCGTGAGTTACTCATCGATGACTGCCACTGGCTAACTGCGTTTCGCTGCCTGCCGTGTCAGTGGATGCGCATTATAGGCAGCTGAACTTTTTGTGCAAGGGCTTTTTATTGATTTTTGGCAATTAATTTTTACACCCAATCAAGCCACACCATACCCACCACTTACCCACAATCTTATCCACAAAACTTGTGTTTGCTGGCCTTTTTTGCCCATGTGTCTCCCGCTCTACACTCGATCACACGGCACTTTCATTGCGATAAGGGCGTAATAATGAAGTATTCACGCCCACTATGTATATGAACAGCGTATATGAACTGCGCTAGCCGCGAACTTGATACCACTATTTAATAGTCATTAGCATGGGCTGCGAATGCCTTATGGTGAATAGACACATATCTCTGGCGTACTGGTAACGATTTGACAGGGTGTTTACGGATACACATCCGTAATCGCCCTTTTGTACTAAGATAAAGCCCGGGGAAATGACCCATTAATGCAGATTGTTTAAGCGAGTGGCTGACAAGCTGCAATTGGCAATGGCGGCATGCGACCAATCCGGCCTCTAGGATGTGCCCATTACTGCGCACTGACTATATAGAAGGAAATTAACTGGCACTCCATAACAGCTGGCCGCAATCAGTTAAATCGTACCCCCCGATCAATGCCGCCATTTGTTTAGTGCGATTGCTTGCTAACATAGTAAAGAGTTGCTGTAGTTGCCGGCGAAAGTAAATGCTCTGTGGCATAACGAAATCAAAAGACTCTTTGATTAACGGAACAAAGCTTAGGCCGCTTTCTAAGGCCACCGATTGACAACCAAATCCAATATCGGCGTCCCCCCTAGCGATATAACCTGCCAATTCGCGTTCACTATAAGCAGTAAGCACGATATTGAGCTGCTCTAATCGTGCGCCCTGCTTTAATAACCAATGCTCTAAATGCTGCTGGCTACCCGCTCCGCCTTGGCGACTCACCCAGCGCCAAGGTAAATTCACGACTTTATGCTCTTCTTGGCAACGATGGTGCATATCAGCACGCATGATAAGCCCTTGCTGACGGGAATAGCCGTGCACCATGATCCATTGTTGATGATTGTTATAGCCTTTTAAAAGTGCCGGATGGCGAATATTGCGATCTTCCATGCTCCCCCAATGTAAGGTGCAAACATCGGCATATCCTTTAGCGAGCAACTCGAGCCCTAACCGTGACCCCGTTGCACTATAACTTATTAACTCTCGGCTACCGACTTGCGCCATTAGGCGTGCCACTAACATTGATAAAAGCGGATCATCACTGCCCGTGATCAATAAACGGTCCGTCAGCATGCCGCTATGACAGGAGTCCATCACCCAACGATCAATTAATACTTTAGGAAATAACCATTTACCGGTAATTTTTGTGGCTGGGAGAATCCGATCGTTAGCCATGGCGTAGACTTTCTTCTCATTAAGATCTAAATACTCAGCCACCTGCTTCGCACTCATGTAGACCAATTCACAGGCAGAAGTCATCGTATATTCTTATCCTTCTATTCACGGGTAGCTCACCCAAGCGGTACCATTGCGTCTCAGCAGGTAGAGGCTTGATTAACATCAAATTCGAGATTCTCGCTGCCGTGGTACACCAAAAAGTGCCGCCCCTTTGCTCGGGCGATGATGGTGATCCCTAACTGTTGGGCCAATTCTAAGCCCATTTGCGTGACCCCACTGCGAGAGAGCAAAACGGGTATGCCCATTTTGGCGACTTTAATGACCATTTCTGAAGTTAAGCGCCCGGTTGTATAAAAAATCTTATTATCGCCCCGCTCTTGTGCCAACCACATATCCCCCGCGAGGGTATCTACCGCATTATGGCGTCCAACATCCTCTACAAAAGCCATGATTTGCTCAGCTTCACATAAACCACAGCCATGGACTGCCCCTGCATTTTTATAGGTTTCGTTATACTCGCTGATATTCTTCAATAGCTGATAAAGGGTACTCTGTTTAAGGCTGGGCCTAGGTAACTGGATATCCTCAAGATCTTGCATAAAGCTGCCATATACCGTCCCTTGACCACAGCCTGATGTTACGGTTTTTTCTGACAATTTCTGGTCAAGATCCACTATGGTTTCACGCGTAATCACCGCCGCAGAATTCACTTCCCAATCCACAATAACCGATTCAAGCTGCGTAACATCACTAATGAAGCCCTGATTTTTTAAGTAGCCAAGCGCTAAGGACTCGGGCTTCGCACCGAGGGTCATCAGGGTTACAATCGGCCGCCAATTTAGATACACCGTCAAGGGACGCTCACAGGCCACAAACTTATCCAAGACCTCTCCGGCTTCATTCACCGCTTTGACCGCGATCGTTAACGGGGCCTGGGCCTGGGTTTTCACCAAGGTAAATTGATGCTCAGTTGAGACACCACCGAGCGTGGATGCTGGCTGGTTATCGGCAATGGCGTCAGTAACTGATGCAGGGCTTTTATCTGGAATAGAGCAAGTATCTGAATTCATAGTGCTACCACTTAACAAGAGATGCCAGAGCATAGCAATATTTATACCTACGAATGCAACTGGCGATTAAATGCGTGATCCATCGCAATTCGAGCATCACACATGGACGTTTATGTCCCAGACAAAATGACCACGTAGACAAAATGTCTCATCTTTAAGATAGTTTTAATGATCTACTTCAAACTAACACCCCGAAGTAACTGGCATTAATATTGCAGTGAATTTATATCAGTAGTTTTTCATAAGAACTATTATGGTACTTGGTTGGTAGGAACGTTCCATTGCGTCATGGCTCGTCCATCAACACCGTTGAAACGGAGACAAAATGCAACATACATCAAGCGTTTGGCCAATGTACGTTTCACTCAAAAAAGTAGAGAAACAAACAGGCCGCTGGACTTCTGTGCAGTGGGAAATAGCGCATTTACTTTCTGCAACCCATGAAGCCCCCGAGGGTGCTCGGTTGGTATTGCTCGAATTACATAAAGATGAACGTGCCAGCTATCGCATCAATCTCGACATGGACAATGCCATGCTCTATTTAGTGTGCGATGAAATGGCCGATGGTACATGGGTGCCCGCGATGCTCTCAGCCGATCAAAACGTCGCCGCAGGTTGCCTTGAGGGCAATACCCCGGTCATTAACTTGCCGATGCCTAAAGCGATTGCCTGCTGGATTGAAGCCTTTATCACCCAACACGGTGAAGTTGAAATTGTGGCCCATCGCCGTCAACACGTTGATAGACGTAATAACCAAGGCCCCAGTCATGATCCATTACGGAGTAATGAATGACAGATCCTACATTGAAAACGAGCGGATTTTTTAGCCGCTGGACTCAACGTCGCGAACGCGTTGCGGCACAGGAAACACTTGAGGCAGAACAGACGCTTGAGGTTCAGCAAACGCAGCCAATGGCAGAGCCTGACCTAAGTGCTGCCGCCCCCACCTCCCCATCAGCCGATACCAAGGTGATCACTGAGGAAGAGCCGCAACGCATTCTGACCGCCGCCGATCTCCCTAACCCTGAAGAGATCGAAATTGGCGGAAGCTTCGCCAGTTTTATGGGAGCAAATGTCGATCCCGCGGCAAAAACCGCAGCCCTGCGCGCACTCTGGAAACAACCGCATTTCAATGAAATCGATGGCCTTTTAGAGTACGCCCTCGACTACAGCAATCAGCCTAAACTCAGCCCAGAAGTCTCGGCTGAACTTGCCAAAAAAGTCTTCCGTTTTATGACCGATGACCAAGAAGAGCAGACCGACGAAAGTCATTCAACGCAAGTGGAGGCAAGCCCAGTAGCAGTGAGCAACGCTCAAATGAGTGGTGACACTGAAACCGTATTAGCAAGCACGACCATGGCGGACAATTTGGAGGGGGAGGCTGATGATCTACCCCAAAATGCACCAGAGCTAGCCACTCAAACGCTAACCAAAGTTGTTTAACGTCAGTTTAGCTAATTTTTATGTCCATAACTTTGGTATGTGAATTGCTGTATTAAACGGTAAAAGTGTAGATAAAAGCTGAAAAGGCAATAACTTAGTTATTATTCTGCCCCAGACCTACAGCGATATCACCAAAAGCACTGCCAAAGTCTGTTCAGGAACGCAATGTGAGCACTTATTTGATGACCAATCAAACCCAGCAAGCGCTAAAACAAGCGCGGCAACATGTGTTAGCGCAAACTCAGATGATTTATAATCTGATCCCGCCCACTGTGAGCTATACCACCGAAGGCACCGTGCTAATTATCGGGCCTGAAGATCTCGCCCGCCTTGCAGCGGACAAATTGTCCACTATGGCTAACCGTGCGATCCTCGCCAATGAAGCCATTACCAGCCAAGATGAAGCGCATCTTGAGCGCGTGATGGCAGCGGCAACAGATGTCGAAAGCTACTACAACAAACTGCTTGGCATTAAAGGCTTTTTAGGCCAATTCCAAGTTAGCGTTGAACATCAAGACGGCGCTGCAGAACTCAGCCTAGTGGCGATTCGCAAACCCCATTTTGATCTCATTCTCGACTTAAGCAGCGCCCCTTGCTTGAATTTAGAAATGCTGCCACCCGGTTATTTTTATGTCGGCCAAGATGCCGCCAAGCTTGAAGAAGCGCTCGCGCAGATCCCGGAGTTAATCGGTCAATTCGATAAACCCCGCTACGTTAAAATTAATGCCGAACTCTGCGCCCATGATCGCAATGGCATCAATGGCTGCAACCGCTGTCTCAACTTCTGCCCTGCCGATGCAATCAGCAGCGTGGCTAAAAAAATTGAAATCGATCCTTACCTTTGCCACGGCGCAGGCAGTTGTACCAGCGCTTGTCCAACGGGAGCGATCAGCTATGACTTACCGACGCCGCAGGCTCTGCATGGCTATTTAAGTAAAATTATCAACCGTTTTATTGAACAAACACAAACCGCGCCCGTTATCCTGTTTCATGATAATGCGGCGGGCGCCGCGGTAATTAATGACGACTTACCCGGCGATATTCTGCCCGTTGCCTTAGAAGAAATTACTGTCGCCAGCATCGACCATTGGTTATCAGCCCTCGCTTTAGGGGCGCGCCAAATCTTGATCCTTAACACCGATGCCACGCCACCAACGCTCAACCAAATGCTCAAAGGTGAACTCGCATTAGCGAACAGTATCCTAGATGAAATGGGGCAGCCCCAGCGCATCAGCCTCATCGCCCCAAGCATGCTCAGTCAATTAGACGCTACGCTCACGATCAGTTTAGACTGGCCAGTGACCGTTCCCGCGCCTTTTGTGGCCACCACGAAACGCAATAGCCTATTTGCCGCAATTGACCATCTCAATAGCCAAGCTGCCGCTATCGATAGCTGCTTAAGCATCAGCAATATTCCCTACGGCAAGATCAGTGTCAATGCGGATAAATGCACATTGTGCTTATCTTGCGTTGCCATTTGCCCAACAGAGGCATTGCAAGATGGTGGCGACAAACCTGCGCTACACTTCACTGAGCAAAATTGCGTGCAATGTGGTTTATGTGAGGCAGCTTGCCCGGAAAAAGTCATTAGCCTTACGCCACAAATTAATTTTGATAAAGCTGCTCGGCAGCAACAACATACCCTAAAAGAAGAGGCCCCATTCGAATGTATTCGCTGCGGCTCTGCTTTTGCGACCCAATCTATGGTGCAGCGAATGCTGGATATGGTCGGTGCGCACAGTGCATTTTCAGCCAATACTCAGCGCTTGAAAATGTGCGGCGATTGCCGGGTAAAAGACATGTTTGAAGACATCCTTCAAGATCCAGAAAAGCAACTGCGATAAGAGATCCGTTATGACCGACTCAGTAAGACAAATTTCAGAAAACGATCAATTAAGAGCCGATATCTATCAACTGTTGGCCGCACTATTACGCCGCCATCCTAGCCCTGAATTGCTAGACTTTTTGGCCAACCTTGAAATCGATGCCAATGATGACAATGAGATGACCAAAGCATGGTTATCTCTGCAATTGGCCGCTAAGCAGTTCTCCACTGAACAGTTAGAAGACGAATATTTTACGCTGTTTCTCGGCGTAGGTTGCGGCGAAATCCTGCCCTATGGCAGCTGGTTTATGACAGGCTCTTTAATGGATAAACCCTTGGCGCTACTCCGCCAAGACTTGATGCAGCTTGGTTTTGAGCGAGAAGAAAACGTCAAAGAACCTGAAGATCATGTCGCAGCACTTTGCGAAGTGATGGGCGTCTTAATTTTAGAGGCACCGGGTTATCGTCAACTGGCCTTTTATAACCGCCATATTGGCACTTGGATTGAGCGCTTCTGCCACAATTTAGCCAACGCACCGAGCGCCGCCTTTTATGCCACGGTGGCCAATCTCGCCACCGCCTTTTTCAAAATGGAAGCGAGTGCATTTGAGCAATTAAGCTTAGATATTCCGGTCAATTGCCCCGG
>NZ_JBOFMC010000166.1:0-2106 GCF_051658185.1 Shewanella sp.
CTATATTGCCGCCCCCGCCGCCATTCGCGCCGCGATCCCACAGGCCAACATTGGCCTTGCCATGCTCGCATCATTGGGGATCACCTTCCCCATAAACGTACTCATTGGCCTCCCCCTGTATCAACATTGGGTGATGCTGATGACCGCTTAGCTCTGGAGATAGGTGTGGGAGTGGGTGTTGCTGTTGATATTGGTGTTAGTGCTGATATTGAGCCAGATGTTGAGCCAGCGGTTACTGCTGGCCCACAGGTAAGGCCGATAACAGGTTAGCGCCTTCATTGGCGCGCACCATCGGCCATTTACCAAGGCTAGCATGTGCTGTTGGCCAAATAGCGCCAATGCTCTAATGCTCTAATGCTCTAATGCTCTAATGCTCTAATGCTCTAATGCTCTAATGTACCGCTCCAATATACCAATGCGCCCATTCAAGTCGGGCGTTTTTAAGCTCAGCAGCGTGTTAGCGATAAAGCGCTGTTTAGGGTTATCAGCAGCTAAAGACTCAACACGCGGATAGCACTTCGCAAGATTATTGCTCAAGCAATTCTTTGAATTTAGATTTATCCTCCATGTGCTCAGCCAGTAAACGGTAGGCAATGTAGTATTTATAGATATTACTGACGTAAGTTACCGTTTCTGCACCAATTTTTTCAGCGGCAAGGTATTCTACGTTAGCAAACCACACGTTCGGCTTATAACCGCGTTGCTCGGCTAACTGGCGCAAGCGCGTGATACGGGCGGGCCCTGCGTTATAGGAGGCAAAGGCAAATAATGCCTTATCGAGGGGCGTCATTTGTTCATCTTGATAAAAATTGTCGATCATCCAACGCACATATTTCACCCCGGCATGAATGTTAGGCTCAACTTTACGAATATCCCCCACATTCATCTGTTTGCCGGTTGCGGGCATCACCTGCATGACCCCAATCGCCCCCACTTTACTGCGGGCCGCCTGATTGAGTTTGGATTCTTGATAGCCTTGGGCTGTCATTAACAGCCAATCAATATCGTACTTAGCCCCATATTTACGAAAATGATCGGAGATCTTGACGAATTTAGCGCGCTCTTTTTCGCTAATCGCATCGGTGACATATTTGGTATTCACTAAGTAGTTTTGCAAAATGACATTGGCAACCTTGCTGCCTTGGGCATTATTTTCAGTATATTGATTGAGCCGCGCCAATAACTGCGGGCTGTCCTTACGCAATGCCCAGGCAATCTCGCCTTGTTCGCGCAGGTTCACTTGCTCATTGATATTGATTTTAGGAAAGATCTTTTGCCAAAAACTCGCCTTGTGGTTATCCACGACAATATATGAGACTAAATTGGCATTAAGCATTTCAATCAGATCTTCATCTTCAAGCACTTCAGGTGCATAACTGAGGTTTACGGGCGCAAGCTGCTTACTGGCAAGTTGCTGATTTAACGCGACAAGGCTTTCATAGTAACTGGATGAACGGCGCACAAAAACCGCTTTACCGCTGAGCTCCTCAATGTGCGTTAACACCGGCAGCCCGGGGGCCGATAACAGCACCTCTTTGACATCCTTCGAAAGCGGTTTGGTAAACTCCACCTGACTGAGTCTATCGGGAGTAATCGTTAAATTGGCTGCGGCAATATCCCCTCGCCCCGCAACCAACGCCGAAATAAGCTCATTACGGGCAACCGGAATAAAGACAACACGGACTTTGAGATGCCGATGGGATAACTTTTTTTGCTTGAGCAATTGTGCATTTAACTGCCGCTCAAACTCCATAAACGTATCGTAGGTGATCCCCCGTTGGTTGCCGCGATTATCAATAAAATAATAGGATTTATTGTAGGTCGTCAGGACGCGAATAAAGCCACGCTCGATCATCTCATCAAAATCCCCGCGCCAAGGTTTGAGCCAATCTAGCGGGATAGAAAACACCTCTTCACTCAGGGGCGGCATAGGGGTAATAATATCAACGTCTTTTGCAGAAGCGAACAAGGATGATGCCCACAACACCAAGCAACACGCAGTGCCTTGGATAAAGTTCAAACGCAACATGATTTCGACCTACCTAGGAACTCGACTGACTTCATTTTAGATACGAATCGGGTTGGCTGCGCTAAATTCGCCGGCTT
>NZ_JBOFMC010000167.1:0-9693 GCF_051658185.1 Shewanella sp.
TCAACAATTGCTCTTCAAGTTCTTCAAACAGATCGTCATCGATTTTTTTGCCACGAAATAAACCGATAAAGCCACTGCCGATATTTTCACTGGTACGCATCAAACCGCGTTTAAGACGGGCAAATAACCCCTCTTTAACCGGCCTTGCCTGCGGCTCTGGTTGGCGCTCTAGCGACACGGGGTCAGCTTGCTCGGCTGATGCGGCTAACTCGGCTTGAGCGTCTGCCGCCATTTGAGCAGCTTTGGCCTGTTGCGCCGCTTCGGCTTGCTCTCGTGCTCGTTGCTCAGCCAATTGCTGTGCCACGGCTTCTTGAGCGGCTAACGCTTGTGCCGCCTGCTCCTGTGCTGCCAATTCTTGAGCAGCCAGTTCTTGAGCTGCCAATAGCTCTGCCGCTCTTTGCGCCTCCTGCGCTTGTTGCTGCGCAATACGCTCTGCTTCAATGCGCGCTTGCTCATCGGCAAGTAGCTTGGCCGCCATTTGCGCCTGCTCTGCTGCGAGCTGCTCTGCAATGTGTTTGGCCGCTAATGCTTGCGCTGCCTTTTGTTCTTGAGCGGCTAATTCCTGTGCCGCCAACTTTTGTGCTGCTAACTCTTGCTCTTGTGCAGCCAATTGCTCTTGTATAGCTAATTGCTCTGCCGCTAAACGTGCATCTTGCGCTTGTTGCTGCGCGATACGCTCAGCTTCAACACGCGCTTGCTCGTCGGCAAGGCGTTGGGCTGCTTCGGCCTGCTGCAGTATTTCCGACTGCTCCGCTTGTGGATCTTGCGTTGGCGTAACGACTTGGGGCTTCGCGACAACCTCATCTGGTGATTTATCTTTACGAAACCACGAAAAAAAACCTTTTGCCATGTGTGTTCCCAGCGCTCTACTTCAGTGTTGAATGTAAAATAAGACCCTGATGTTATACCAGATTGCCTCGGCAATGACGCCCAAATAATCAGCAATTGCCTAAGCTTGTACCGCCATCTCACCTTTTAGCAGCACTTTGATATAAAATAAGGACCTTTATTAAGGTGGCATAGTCTACCACTTTCTTTCTTCAGGCAAAATCACGGGGGAGCTTTGGTTAAGAATCGAGCGGCAAATCATAGTGCGGGCAAAAATCCAACGACCAAACAAAAACTCGGCAGCGGCCAAGTGCGGATCATCGCCGGGCAATGGCGCTCGCGCAAGTTACCCATTCAGGATCTTGACGGTTTACGCCCAACCACCGATAGAGTGCGCGAAACCCTATTTAACTGGCTAGCCGGAGATATTGCCCACGCGCGCGTACTCGATTGTTTTGGCGGCAGCGGAGCTTTGGCGCTGGAAGCGCTATCTCGCTACGCCGCTTATGCCAAAATTATCGAATTGCAGCGCAGCGCAGCCTTGCAATTAAAGGCGAACCTGCAAACCCTGCAATGTGACAAAGCCGATGTCATCCATGGCGACACCTTGGCAGTGCTGCAACAGGGCTGCGAACAAGAACAAGGGTTCGACATCGTCTTTATCGACCCACCCTTTCGCAAAGATCTGGCCCAAAAGACGATTCAGTTATTAGATAGCCAGGGCTGGCTTAACGATGGCGCCTTGATTTATGTGGAAATTGAGTCCGAATTGACTCACCTTACGATTCCGGCCCACTGGCACACCTTAAAAGAAAAAACCGCGGGACAAGTGAGCTATCGCTTGTATCAATACCAGCAAGACAGCGTAACAATTGAAGAGGAAAATCATGCCGTTGCTAATTAATTTAGGTAAAGCCATCACGCTCGTGGCTTGGATGATGATGGCCTATAATCTAGCCGTGCCATTTGAAGATGGTATCGCGATAATGTTAAACATTGTGCTGGTCATTACCTGCCTGATGCACTGTTTTCAGGTGGCGATCTTTCACACTATGTTTAACAACCTCCTGCCATTAACCAAGAAAGATTATCTACAGGTCTTTCTCTTTGGGGTTTTTAGCTTACTAAGCTATCGCCAACAGGTGTTAAAGATGGGAGCACAGGAGCAATAACTTCAGGGATGCTCTAAATGTCAGGGCTCTCCGCCCTGGCATATCTGCAACGGATGCTCCAACCAACGCCCACAAAAAACACCTCGGCCGCAGCACTATCACAGTAAGGCCAAAGTATTTCTAATACTCCCTTCTAATACTCCCTAAGATAAAGCCTCATTCGTGCTAAGTCTGCCTCACTCTCACACCTACATTCACACACTAAAGAACGCTTAAGTTGTAAATCTGGTAGCCTTAGAACAAGCTCAAAGCGCCGTTCTCGCAACATCAACGTGAGGCGAGCACTAACATCACGCCGCTGCCAATATCAACCACTGCTAACCCTCAATCGCAGATCAGCGCACACAAAAAAGCCCTCGACTGGAGGGCTTTTTATGGTTTAGACCTAACTTACTCGTCACTTGTCACGAGAAGCGATCCCTTGGGCGATTAGCCTTTTGGATAAGGGTGAGCAACACCTTTATGACAGTCTACACAGGTTTTTCTGTCTTCAGGGGCTTTCTTGAAGTTGTTGCTGTGCATTCTTACCGCCATTTTGCTCATCGCTTCTGGCTGATTTTCATAAATGCGAGTATGACAGTGCTGACAGTTCGCAGAATCGTTGCTACGGAAATACTTCAGCGCAAGATCGGCTTGCTCTTTACGGTTCTCATCTAACCACGCTTGAGTGTTAAAACCATCGATAGTTAAGAAACCGTACAAGTCCTTAGACACGATGATTTTCTTGATCAAATAGTCCACTGGGCCATGAGGTAAGTGACAGTCTTGACACTGTACCGTGATCCCTGATTTACCACCGCCGTGAGCAGAAGCCAACACTTCATCCTTTAAAGAATGATTGCTGTGACAGGACATACAGAACTCATCAGTACTCGTCGCGTGTAGTGTTTGCTGCGTGGCGAAATAACCCACCACACCGATAACAATACCAACAACAAGTAATGCGAGAATGGAATATTTTGCGCTAGGTTTAAAAAGTGCACGCCAGTTCATCACTTTATCTCCGAAATTACTAAAATTAGTTTTTATAAGACTATTTTATGTTCTTTCATTTATCAAAAATTTGATTTTAAGCCTAAAAATGAGCATTAACTGAAACTTAAAAGCGCAAAATGAGACCTAGCTCTAACTATGGCGACAACTATTCGTTAAAACCAACAAAACTGCGCCATTAAGCACTTGAATTAAAGCTAATACAATAACCCTATAAGCGCAAGATAACGCATTTTAGGAAAATTGATTCGCTAGCTCGCTCGATTAACACTGCTTTTGCCCCCACATTTTTAGAAATTAAAAATGTGATCCGTGCGACCGCGATCCTCCCCCCTCCTTTTTAGCCCCATTCAAGGGCTTACCCTTCGCGCACCTCAGAGAGATAACGGATGGCTTTAGGTTAAATTCGACATAAACCTCTCGCCACCATAACCCAACCGGATGCCAACTCCCTCTGAATATGTGAAAACTCATGCAAAAGGCCAGCAACACGATAAGGGCAAAATGTGAATTAACGCGTTGCAGCAT
Organism: Shewanella sp.; assembly: GCF_051658185.1. Lineage (GTDB taxonomy): Bacteria > Pseudomonadota > Gammaproteobacteria > Enterobacterales > Shewanellaceae > Shewanella. Next base: position 3,522 of record NZ_JBOFMC010000167.1, read on the forward strand.
AATGTCTCTATGCTAGAATCGAGCCGTTCATTATTGGGAAAACCCTATGCATCACACTCTTGGTCGTTACTTGTTGGTCATCCTCACTCTACTGGCTGTGGCTGGGCAGAGTGTTATGGCTAATGGCCACGCCATGGTGCCGCACGGGATGGACATCGCAGCACAATCCAATACTGCTGCGCCCAATATCAGTACGATGGCGACCCCCTCATCTCACCAAGATATGGACCATGGCGCCTCGGCCTCCATGAACAGCAATCCCCAAAACGCCTCTGACGCCCATGCAATGACCGATAGCAATTGCTGCGGTGATAGTGCACCCTCCAGCAAGCAACATTGCTGCGATGGCACCACATCCTGCGCCAACGATTGTGGACATTGTTTGACAATATCCGTCACTGGCACGCTTTTCAGTCCACACCTTTGGCCAAGTGTGAGTCTGAGCGATACTGCAATGGCCACTCCTATGTCTCATTTCCACTCTATCTCGTTGTCTTCGGCCTTTAAACCGCCGATAGCCTAAGCCTACGCCGAGTTTAACGGGCCCCAGCGCCTCTTAGACGAAGCAAAGCTAACACCAACAATTATTTTTGCCGTTTATGGTGGTGCATAACCGCAACCCGCACCCGCAGTGCAATCGATGCAACCAAGGACCATGCGCTTAAAAAGCCTTGATTCTCGGCCAGCCTCAAGGATTAACCATCCATTGTACTCATACTCGGCGCTAAACCCGATGGAGTGAAAAATATGAAAACCTTATCTCATCTAGCATTAGTTGCTTTTATGCTGACCAGCGTTGGCGCATTTGCGACAGAAACGCCTAAGCAACATCAACATGGCAAAGCCAACTCTCAACAATCAGCCCATACTCATGCTTGCCCAATGGATCCTGAGATCACTGGCAATAAAGGCGATAGCTGCCCTAAATGTGGTATGGACTTAGAGCCTAAAGCAGCCGCGGCAAACAAGAGCCACGAGGCCCATAAGGGCCATCAGCACCACTAAATTAGGCTGGAGATGAGACATATGACTCGATTAACCGCAACAAACAAACCCGCGCCTAAAGCGTTGCTACTATTAAGTGGCTTACTGATGGCCGCGCCTTGGTTAAGCCACGCTCAAGCCGCCAGCACGCCTGCGCCGCACCATACCGTTGCTGCGACCCACGAGCACATGGGCGATAGCACCACATTAACTGAGGTCAAAACCTATATTTGCCCTATGCATCCCGAGGTGCAGAGCCATGAAAGTGGTCGCTGCCCTAAATGCAATATGTTTTTGGTAGCACAAACGGCAGAGGTGCAAATGGATCATGAGGCGCATAGCCAAAATCCAGGTCACCCGCATGCTGCTCACCAAAAAACCTATATTTGCCCTATGCACCCTGATGTCGTCAGCCACGAAAGCGGTCGCTGCCCCGAGTGCAAGATGTTTTTAGTGGAGCAAGAACAGCCTCATTCCACCACAACACAGAAAGCGCCAACCGCGACTAGCCAGCCCGTCTCGCCGCCGCAACACAGCGCAAGCGCAGAAACCATCACGCCACAAGCCAACACGTCGCCAACGGCAACCAGCATCAAGTATGTATGCCCGATGCATGCCCATATTATCAGTGCCGAGCCGGGCACTTGTCCTATCTGCGGGATGAACTTAGAAAAAGTGGAAATCGGCGGCAACAACCAAGAAATCAGCATCAATGTTTCCGGCAGCATGCAACAAGCGTTGGCCTTGAAAGTCGCGAAGGTTGAACGGGACACCCTGTGGAAATTTGTCGAGACCGTCGGGCAAATCGACTACGACGAGAGCCAAATCACCCATATCCATGCCCGCGTTACCGGCTGGGTGGAAAAACTGTCGATCAAATCGGCGGGAGATACGGTCAAAAAAGGCCAGCTCCTCTATGAAATTTACTCCCCGGATCTGGTAAATGCGCAAGACGACTATCTGCTCGCCTTAGATACCGCCAAAACCGCGGGCCAGCAACGATACCAAGACTTAGTCCGCAGGGCGGCGCTGAGATTGTCATTTTTAGGCCTGACTGAGGCACAAATCAAACAATTAGCCAGCACTCGACAAACCCAATACCGCGTTCCCTTTTATGCCAGACAGGATGGCGTGGTCCAGACACTGGCTATCCGCGACGGCATGTATATCGAGCCCGCCACCGAGATCATGTCGCTAGTGAACCTCTCTAAGGTATGGGTCATTGCCGATGTGTTTGAAAATGAACAAAGCTGGATAGCGAAAGGGCAAAAAGCGGAAATTAGCGTACCCGCAATGCACTTGCAGGGAATCACGGGCACCGTTGACTATATCTATCCCGAGCTTGACCCTGTCACCCGCAGCCTACGGGTGCGCGTGGTGTTGAACAATACCAGCGTAACCCTAAGACCCAAAACCTTAGCCAAGGTATCACTGTTTGGCGGCCCGAATGAGGCGCGACTGGTGATCCCCCAAGAGGCGCTGATCCAAACCGGCCAAGAAAACCGAGTTATCGTCCAGCAAACCGACGACAGTTTTGCCGCCAAAAGCGTCACCGTCGGCATGATGAGCCAAGGTAAAGCCGAAATCATCTCAGGGCTAACGGAAGGTGAACGCGTGGTGATCTCAGGCCAATTCCTCCTCGACTCTGAGGCCAGCCTCAAGGGCAGCTTAATGCGTTTAAGCAGCGGCCATCAGCACTAGGAGCCTAAGATGTTGAACTATATTATTGAGGCCTCGATAAGACAAAGATTCATGGTGCTGATTATCGCCGTGATGATAGCCGCCCTCGGCATTCAGGAGCTGCGTAAAACGCCCCTTGACGCCCTGCCGGACTTATCCGATGTGCAAGTGATCATCAAAACCTCCTATCCCGGGCAAGCCCCCAAATTAGTTGAGGAACAAGTCACCTACCCCTTATCGACCGCCATGCTGGCCGTGCCCGGCGCAAAAACCGTGCGGGGCTTTTCAATGTTTGGCGACTCCTACGTCTATGTCATTTTTGAGGATGGCACGGACATTTACTGGGCTCGCTCCCGAGTGCTTGAATACTTAAGCCAGATCAGTAGCCGCCTCCCCCAAGGGGTGCAGCCCTCCCTCGGCCCCGACGCCTCGGGTGTCGGCTGGGTGTTTGAATATGCCTTAGTCGATCGCTCTGGCAGCCTCGACCTTTCCCAACTTAAAAGCTTGCAGGATTGGTATCTTAAGCTCGAGCTGCAAAGCGTTGCCGGCGTCTCTGAGGTCGCGACCGTCGGCGGCATGGAGCAAACCTACCAAGTCGTGCTCGAGCCCGACAAAATGGCGCTCTATAAACTCGATATCGCCAGCATCAAAGATGCCATCGAACGCTCCAATAGCGAGGCGGGTGGCTCTGTGGTGGAAATGGCCGAGGCCGAGTACATGGTGCGGGCTAAAGGTTACCGCCAAACGCTAGAAGATTTTCAGCAAATCCCATTAGGGATCGCCAGCCCCGCGGGCACCAGCGTCACCCTAAAGGATGTCGCCACCATCCGCAAAGGTCCAGCGGCACGCCGCGGCATTGCCGAGCTCGATGGCGAGGGTGAAGTGGTGGGCGGCATTATTGTGATGCGCTATGGCGAAAACGCCCTCAGCACCATTGATGCCGTTAAAGCCAAACTGCTTGAGTTACAATCGGGCCTGCCGCAAGGTGTGGAAATTATCCCCACCTACGACAGATCGGGATTAATTTTAAAATCCGTTGATAACCTGTTTAACAAGGTTGTTGAAGAGATGCTCGTGGTTGGGCTAGTGTGCCTACTGTTTTTATTGCACGCCCGCTCGACCTTAGTGGCCATAGTCACCCTGCCACTCTCTATCCTGATTGCTTTTATCGCCATGAATGCGCTCGGGGTCAATGCTAACATCATGAGCCTTGGGGGGATTGCTATCGCCATCGGCGCCATCGTCGATGGTGCGATTGTGATGGTTGAAAACCTGCACAAACATTTAGAACAATTTCACCACACGCATGAACGTGAGCCCGATACTCAAGAGCATTGGCGCATAGTGACCGAAGCTGCCACTGAAGTCGGCCCTGCGTTATTTTTCTCGCTCCTTATCATTACCTTAAGCTTTGTGCCGGTTTTTGCCCTCGAAGCGCAGGAAGGCCGATTATTTGCGCCACTGGCTTACACCAAATCCTTTGCGATGGCCGCCTCTGCAATACTGGCTATCACCTTGGTCCCCGTATTAATGGGTTATGCCATCCGCGGGAAAATCCCTAGCGAGAACAAAAACCCTCTGAGTCGATTACTGATCGCTATCTATAAACCCGCACTTAAACAAGTGCTTAACTTCCCTAAGCTCACCCTTAGCCTGGCGCTTATTGCCATGTTAAGCGCCTGGTATCCGATGACACGCATGGGTAGCGAGTTTATGCCGGATCTCGAAGAAGGCGACCTACTCTACATGCCCACGGCGCTTCCGGGCCTCAGTGCCGGTAAGGCCGCCGAGGTATTACAACAAACCGATAGGTTAATAAAAACCGTCCCCGAAGTCGCCCGCGTGTTTGGCAAAGTAGGCCGGGCCGACACGGCGACCGATCCCGCGCCGCTAACCATGCTCGAAACCACCATCATGCTTAAGCCCCATGCAGAATGGCGCGAAGGCATGACCTTAGCTGGCATCATCGAGCAGCTGCAGCAAACGGTAAAAGTGCCCGGGCTGACCAATGCGTGGGTGCAACCCATCAAGACTCGCATTGATATGCTATCGACCGGGATTAAAACTCCCGTTGGCATCAAGATCACCGGGGCCGATGTCAATGAACTCCAACGGCTGGGCACCGAAATTGAGGCCATCCTCAGCCGTGTGCCTCACACAAAATCGGCCTACGCCGAGCGCAGTGGCGGCGGCCGTTATATCGATATCACGCCCAAACTGGAGGTGGCGGCCCGCTATGGTATGAACCTGCAGGATATTCAGGATGTGGTGCGTTACGCCATTGGTGGTATGGATATCGGCCAATCGGTGCAAGGAGCGGAACGCTATCCCATTAACCTGCGTTATCCGCGGGAAATGCGAGATAATCTTGAAAAACTTCGGGAATTACCGGTGATCACTCAGTCCGGGCATTATTTACCGCTGCGTAACCTTGCCGATATTGAGATCACCGAAGGCGCCCCCATGCTCACCAGTGAAAACGGGCGTCTGATCTCTTGGGTCTTTATCGACATTGACGGTGCGTCCATCGGCGAATACATTGCCAGCGCCAAACAAGCCTTGAATGCCGAGCTTAAGGTGCCCGCGCGTTACAGCTACAGCTTTGCCGGCCAATACGAATATATGCAACGCGTGGATGCCAAGCTTAAGCAGGTGATCCCAATGGCACTGGCGGTGATCTTTATCCTACTGATGCTCACATTTGGCTCGACCATTCAAGCAAGCATCATCATGCTCAGCCTGCCCTTTGCCTTAGTGGGCAGCACTTGGCTGCTGTATCTATTGGACTACAACATCTCGGTCGCGGTGGCGGTGGGGATGATTGCCTTGGCCGGTGTTGCCGCCGAGTTTGGGGTGATCATGCTTATCTATCTCAATAATGCGATTAAGCATCGGCAAGCGCAGGCGCAATATCATACGGTAAGCGATCTCAAAGAGGCCTTAATCGAAGGCGCGGTAATGCGTATTCGCCCGAAGGCCATGACGGTTGCCACCATCTTTTTTGGATTATTACCGATTATGTGGGGCGCTGGCGCGGGGAACGATGTAATGCAAAAAATCGCCGCGCCGATGGTGGGCGGCATGGTCACCGCGCCGCTATTGTCGCTGTTTGTATTGCCGGCCCTGTATTTGCTGATTTACTCACGCAAGCTAAACCAAGGTGCCGCGTAAAATAGCAGCGCTTTGCGAAGGCTAAGCCACTTTCTCCCCTCAATGCCGTTTGGCTTGAGGGGATTTTTTATTAAAATGCCCCTTAACCCATTCATTTAGCGTGCTTTGCACATTGAACAAATTTAGCATCGCCAACATAGGACAGTTCCAATGACCCGAACTTCGCGCGCCATGACGCACCTTCGGCTAAGCCTCAGCCTCCTCTTGGGAATACTGGGCAGCTTTTATGGTGCCACCACGACCGCAGCGCCCGCGGCGGGGGTGTTTATTGCCGATAAACACTGTGAGCTATTTCAGTCGAAAAATAAGCGCACTAACCCAGACCTCGCAAAGAGCG
>NZ_JBOFMC010000168.1:0-4936 GCF_051658185.1 Shewanella sp.
CCAAAAGTAGCCTCGCCTTGGTGCTGCAAATGGGCTTAAGTTTGCCATTAATGTATGGTTTATTAGTCGCTTGGATAGGTGCTTTATTGCTTGGCACGACGTGGTTTTTTAAGCGTCTCGAGATGTAATCTACCGGAAAGATTTGGGTTTTGTGCTGATTAAACAATAGGTAAAGTTGAGCATAGAATCACAGTATTGGATGTTGATAAAAGGTAAAATCAGTTGTCTTGATTTGGTGATAGCCCATCATCGTTTTCATGGTGCAACCCTATGTTACACGATGGTTGCGAGCGATAGCAGTAGCAATCACATCTTATCAATATTGGCTGATTTTTCGAATGGTTAACATGCATAAAATTACCTCCTATTTAATGTTAGATGAGCGAGCTAAGGAATTAGTCGATCATGTCAATGGTACCTCCATCGGTTTGACCTTTTCCGAGACAGCGGTGCTTGCGCTGCTGCTGTCATCGACCAATGCCATTTTTACCAAAGAAGAACTGCTGCAGGTAGGCTGGCCTGAGCGGGTGGTTGCGCCAACCTCGCTAACCCAGTGCATCAGCACCTTGCGCAAAAAACTTGAGCCTTACACTGAGGTTCAGCTTAAAACCGTGGCGCGCCGCGGTTATCAACTGCATGTTTCTGAGCAATCCCACGTAAAAATGCTGGCACTTAATGATGCTGATGCCATTCGCGATGCGATTGTTGGGGTGTCAACCTGGACAAAAATTTTCGGTATTGTATTGTTTTGCGTGATCTTAGGGGCGATTTGGTATGTCAGCGATCGCCATGCGGTGGTGCGGGATGTGGCGAAGTGGAATGCCAATAAATCCATTGAGTTAAATTTTGGCGGCACCGTTGGCTCCGCTAAAATGCTGTATATGGGGGGCGAGGAACATCTACACCCTTCTTGGTGGCAAAAGCATATCGCTCCCGAGGGCAATCATATTGCAAACCTTAAGCATTTTAGCTCCTTTGTATCGACCGACGGCAATAATTATTCCATGTCGATTTGCCCTGAGCATGACGCTAATGCCTGTAAGGGCAACGGGATCATTAATATCACCGCTATTAATCCTAAGCCTGCGGGACTGAGCATGGAGGAATTTATTCCGCTTAGCCAAAAAATGGAGCAGCGCATCCGTTATAACAAAATTGTGCTGCCTGTAGGAGATAAGGCATTTGGTGAATTGCTCGAGCATAATTATCATGCCGATATTTATTTCCCGGTGGCGGGTGAGTTATTAGTGCGCGCCGATTTAAGTATGTCATTGGTTTATGAAGGTGAAAATAAAGGTAAGTTTTATTCAACCTCCTGTATTACCGATGAGGACTGTTTAACCACCCCGATTAAATACACCCTTCGCGGTGAGTTTGAGCAGTATCAAACGACTATCCACGATCTCAATGTGGATGTGTTTCATGTCAAAGTGCAGCAAAAAGAGCTCACGAAACCCGATGCAGTAAGCCCGTCGGCGATGCATTTTTATCGGGAGATCCGTAAGCACGACATCCGCGATAAAGATTTGTTTTATTACCGCATCCATCAAAACCAGCACACCGCAGTGTGGATTATCCCACAAATGGGGCAAGTGTTGGCTTGGACTAAATATACTCAAGTAAAGCTATAGCGAGAATGGAGTGTAATTTACTGATTTTTTATAAAAAATCACTAGATTAGCACTCCAGTTTCGGCGTAGTGTCTTCCTCTGATGTTGCGTTAACTTTTCAAGGTAATTGAAAGCTTGATAAGGTTTGTGCAAAAAATCAACAATACAGATTGATTAATTCTGAAAGAGTCTTGCAAAGCAGTCATGCATTAAGAGAACAATGGCAGGAATTAATTTTTCAGGGGAATTAATTTATTTGGAGTATATTTATGGGCCAGTTGTTCTCATTGAGCATCAAACATAGATTAATCGCTGTGGTGTTTTTATTTGGCGTAGCGATGCTAACTATTTTAGCCAATGTATTAATTAACACTAATGCGGTTGTTAATCAATTTAATGAATATGATCAAGCGGCTGTAAATAGTCAAAAGTATATATTATTGATCAGTCGAGATATGAATTATGTATCCCGTCTATCGCGAAGTATTATGCTTGGAGATGATTTTTCAAAGAATTACAGTTCACTCGATAAAAATATCAGTAATATTTATAGTCATTTTGAAAAACTAGAAAATGCGATTGCGTTGATTGCAGATGAAAAAGAGCGGGCAGTACTTAATCGACTTGTTGATGATTCTAAAGCGGCGACAAAAGCTTTTTTAGAAGATGGTCGGGCACGAATGCTAGCGCTGCAGTCTGTCGAGCGGACCCCAGCGGTATTACAAGCGGCATGGCAAAGCTATAGTGTGGGTGCAACGCCTTTTGCACATAAAGCGCGCAGTAGCTTTGAAGCATTAGTTGAAGCTGAAGAGTTAACTCGCAGCGATCTCCAGCGTGCAGCAATCGATGCCATGGCAACAATGAAACAACAGCTAGTGGGTATCATAGTGATTTCATTTTTAATCGCTGGCTTACTGCTATTTATGATCACGCGTACCATTTTAAACTCCATTACCACGTTACGTGATTCCGTTGAGAGTATTGAACGGGATTCCGACTTAACCAAACGCATCAATATTACCACTCAGGATGAGCTGGGCTTTTTGGCTCATTCCTTTAACTCAATGCTCGATAAATTTCATACTAGCATTCAAGAGGTCTCGAAGACGTCGCGGCAATTGGCAAAGTCGGCAAATGAGATGTCTTTAGTCACGGCGCAGAGTGCTGATTCAGTACAAACTCAGCGCCATGAACTGGATATGGTGGCAACGGCAATGAATGAGATGACGGCCACCGTGGTTGAGGTGGCAAAAAATGCTGCGGATGCCGCGGATGCCGCACAGCACACCGATAATCAATCACAAGCTGGGCTAATCGTTGTGAATAACACGGTGAATAGCATTGTTGGCTTAGCATCCGAAATTGAACATGCGACCGTTGTGGTGAAGAACTTAGATGCAGATAGTAATCAAATCGGCACTATTCTGGATGTGATAAAAAGCATTGCCCAACAAACGAATTTACTTGCGCTAAACGCCGCGATTGAGGCGGCTCGTGCAGGAGAGCAGGGAAGAGGATTTGCCGTCGTGGCTGATGAGGTGAGAACCTTGGCGGGCAGAACGCAAACATCCACAGAAGAAATTCAACGGATGATTGAAAAATTACAAGGAGGCGCTAAACAAGCGGTGCAAGTGATGCTTGATAGCCAGCAGTATGCCGACGACAGTGTGGCGCAGGCTAAATCTGCAGGAGAAGTGCTCCAAAATATTACCGCAGCGGTGAGCACGATTACGGATATGAACCGTCAGATCGCTACCGCAGCCGAGGAGCAAAGCGCTGTTTCGGAAGAAATTAATTGCAATATTGTCAACATTAATGTGGCTGCTGACGAGACATCTCAAGGCGCTAAGAGCACCTCGGCTGAGAGTGAAAAATTGGCGCAGATGGCTCAGCGCCTTTCTGATTTGGTGCAGACATTTAAAATTGCGTGAACCGAGGATTTCATCGCATTTTATGATTTAAGCGATCATCGTGGCAAGGACGCCTAGGTGCTTATTTCTGTTGATTCTTCAGGGTAAATAACTCTTTTTAGCCGCTAGGGATACACCCATCCTCTGAGGCGATAAAATCGCGACAATACTATCATTGAGGTCAATGAGTTAATTGTCAGCTTAGTGCCCTAAATCGGCATAGCCATTAGCCCAAGCCATCACTCCCGATCATCACAGTTATTACCCCAAATCATCACCGCCATCGGCCAGTCTGGCTCGAGGTGCTGTGCCCGAGCCTATGGAGCACTGCCATGGCCGTTTGCCATCCTCTGTTGGGGATCGCCCTATGATGGGGGTTAATCCGAGTGCTTTACTGAAGCATTAAAATGCAAATGCCCCGCCATCGGTCGATGGCAGGGCTGGGGGTAACTGCTTACTTTTGAGTGGCGCGGTAGTGGTCAAAGTTCTCGATATAATCATCAAGATTGGCATCGATCATTTCTTTATAGCGCGCGAGGTAATAGTCCATCATTTCCTGCTTTTTGGACTGCATTTGTTCTTTGGTTTCAAAGCTGGTTGAACCAAACCAAGCATTGTAGCGGGCGAGGGCCCACATAAAAGAGGCGCTGACCTCGCCGGTCTGGATTTCAGTGTTTTGGTTTTGCTGGTTTGCCAGCTTAATCAGCTCGGAGGCGCGGTCGTAAAAGGCTTTTTGGTTATCAGACATCAGCAAGTCCTGTTGTTGGGAAAGTGACTAAAAAAGAGGGCGCGTAGGTTGTTGCCCTATTGGCTGCAGCCCTTACCCTAAGGTATTTTGCGGCTAAGGGACAGTCGTCAGCTTCACAGAATGCGTTGATATCACAAGAAAAGGAGTTGGCACAACTAAATATGAGATAGGCGTAACACTTTTAAGCGATGTCATTAAGCCACTTAAGCGATGTCACTTGGCAGATCCACGCGGTTCGATGCGTGAGATAACACGCAAAACGGACTTGATAAAGTGGATTGGCCGGTGGCAGTTTGAGTGCAATCCACAGGTTGCTTGTCGGGTCCGCTGTGGAAGGGATTTGATTGGAATGTTGCTCAGGAGGGGCTTGCTTGTCGTGGTGTTCATCTTGAAAACACATCATTAATCAGTGCGGGAGCAAATATGAAAAAAGTGGTGATGATGGCCATGGCTGCGGTCTTGCTGGCGGGTTGCTCGGTTAAAGAAAGGGCGCAGAGTGGATTTGAGGTCGTTCCTTTGAATGCATTTAACACGAGTGCAAGCCATCCTCATCAGCGTATTTATCAGGATCATGGCGCAAATGGACATAGCCGGCGGTATTTTAGCCAAAGAAATCGCTAAAGGCCGCGTGTGCACAGTGAGCGTAGAAGGCATGACCTTTTATAGTC
>NZ_JBOFMC010000169.1:0-3722 GCF_051658185.1 Shewanella sp.
AAAGCGTTAAAGGCCCGCGCTAACGATCTGAATGCTCAGGTCGCGACCTTTATTTTGTAACACGAGGCTTAAGCCGCTAAGCCCAATTAAGCTCATGCTTTTTGGGCGGGTTATCAAGCCAACGGTTATCAAGCGAGGCTTTACCGAACTGGTATTTACCGAACTGGTATTTACCGAACTGGTATTTACCGAGCTGGGCTTATCGAGCAGGGCTTTATCAAACGGGTAGTTGCCAAGATAAGCCTTCAGTCGGGCCATGATGAAAGTGGCCGTAAACTTGCTCGAGTCGTTAACATAACAAAAGGCGCTTAGGCGCCTTTTTTGTTAGTGGACAGTTCGCCCTCCCGTGATATAAGAGGGCGATAACCGCGGGTTATAACGGCAAAGATTCGCCATCTTCAGGGATCAACACCTGCTGTGCCACCCCTGCTTGTTGCACAAATTGTCTTAATTCCTGACGACTTAAGGCGGCATGGTTCACCGTATCCATGTGGACGGCAATAATCTTGGCTTGAGGAGCCCGCTCAATCGTGCGCAGCGTATCTTGTTTGCCCATGATAATTGAACCTGCTAAGCCCTCCATCTGTGCATCACCGGTGTTCAGTACCACCACCTCTGGCTTAAATGTATCGAGCGTATCCTCTACTTGCTTGCGCCAAATGGTGTCGCCAGCAAAATACACTGTATGGTAATTATCGGCTTGCAGCACAACGCCCATCGCTTCTCCAAGCGCTTTGCCTAATTCTGGGATAGCATACATTGCATCCGTACCATGCTGTCCTCCGGTTTTGGTTAAGTGAATGCCGTTAAATTGCGCTGTTGCACTTAATACCCGCACATCTTTAAATCCCTGAGCGCGAATCGTGTTGGCATCTTCTGCATGTTGAACAAATATCGGCATCGTTTTGGGTAAAACTTGCTGTGCCACATCATCCCAATGATCAAGGTGAGTATGGGTGACAATAATCGCATCGACATCGTCAATAATGGCCGCAACCGATATCGGTAACTCCACCATAGGGTTACGGATCTCACTGCGGTAAGTCCCCGCAAAACCGGGGAAGGCATCTTTCTTCGATAGCATAGGATCGATCAGAAACGTGGTATCACCAAAGGTGATCTTAGACGTCGCATTACGGATATGCTGAAAGTGGATTGGCTGGGATGCCGGGCGGATATTTGGCGCCGTTTCGGCAACGGTATCAGTACTGTTCACTATGGCTGCCAACCCTAAGGCCAGCAGGGTCATCATCGTGGTGCTTTTCATATTGTCTCTCTTTAATGGTTGACGAATACGGAGCATTATTCACGAGATTGACCAGAGAAAATATTGACCCAAATGACAAATATCGAAACAATTGGGCCAAATCGCGCGTTAACTTTTTTGGATGTGAGTGCTCAATATGCAGATCCCTACCGTAGCTTTGGTGCTTTATCCACATTTCAGCATGTTCCATGTCGCTGTACCTCAAGCCGTTTTCTCGGTCATGCCCGATGGTGTGCCTATTTTTAATTTGCAGATAGTGTCGGTCGATGGTCAGTTACAGCATACCGAAGATCGGGTGACCATAGTGCCTGATGGAGGGCTTGCGTTACTCGAGTCGGCTGACATCATCGTCATCCCGGGCTGGCACGAACTCGACTGCCTGCCCACAACGGCGTTAATTGACGCCTTAACACGTGCCCACAAACGCGGCGCCATGGTAGTCGGACTATGCTATGGCGCTTATGCGTTAGCCTACTCAGGACTCTTAGATAACAAAGAGGCGGCCACACATTGGATGGCCGAGGCGGATTTCACGCAACGTTTCCCAACTATCCAGCTCAATACCAATGCACTTTATGTTGAAAGTGACCATATAGTGACATCTGCAGGGACGGCGGCAGCATTAGATTGTTGTTTGTATATCGTGAGATCTTGCTATGGGACAAAAATCGCCAATAAAGTGGCTCGGATCTTAGTGGTCCCCCCGCACCGAGAGGGAGGCCAAGCGCAATTTATTGCGCAACCAGTTCCAAGCTCAACGCCCGATATTGAAGTGAATCGCTTACTGGAGCACCTACGTGAAAATCTCCACCAGCAATATTCTATTGCTGAGTTAGCCGAGCGATTATTTATGAGTCGGCGAACCTTTACTCGGTATTTTAACAAAGCGACCGGTATGTCATTTGGCAAATGGCTTGTGGGTGCCCGCCTGCAGCGCAGCCTTGAACTACTTGAAAGCACCACGCTTTCAGTCGAAAAAATAGCTGAAATGGTGGGCTTTAACACCGCCACCTCTTTTAGGCAGCACTTTAATCAACGCTTTCAAGTTAGCCCAACCTCTTGGCGTAAAACCTTCAGTGGCAACTGACAAAGCCACAGCTATTGAGCACCGCAGGCCGCCAAAACTGCGGCTACCAGCACGCATATAACGCCATATAAGACAAATTAGGGGCAAACCGTGTTCAATTGAGCGGGCGCAATGCTGCGGAATTAACGGCATTCACTAAGGCGATGTTGCGCCAATAGCCCATGTAAACGCCGCCTTACCCCGAATATCGCTAGGCCAAAAAACAGCGCAAAAAGCCCCCAAAGTTGTAGCCATTTAGGCAGCACACTCGCCCAACTGGCCCCCATTTGATTCAGCTCTAACATGCCCATAATCGCCGGGACGGCGGGGATCAATTGCGAGCCAAGCACTAAAGGCTCAGGGATCAGCGCGATAGGCCAGACAAAGCCCGACACAAACAAAATCGGCATGGAGATCAGCAGTAACACCTGCGTCGGTAAATCGCGGCGGCTAAACAGGGTGCTTAACGCCACCCCCGCAGCGGCGCTCGCCAGTAAAAACGGCAGTAGCCACAGCGCTACCATCCCAAAACTGGCTTGAATACTCACCTGATACCAGTGGTAACAGTAGCCCACATAAAAACTCGTAAATACAAGATAAATCAATAAAAAAGCGATAATCCGCCCGCAGACCAATTGCACGGGCGACACCCGATGCCAATAGCCATGCTTGCGCCATTGCCCTGCGCCTAAGATGCCAGTGCCGATAAGTAAGGTTTGATGCAAGATCAGCAAAAACAGCCCCGGCACCACATAGGGCGTATAGCCAAGGCTTGGGTTAAAGGCCGGCACGCTATTTAATTTGAGCGAATGTAAACTGCCCTCGGCCTGTTTGGGATTTTGCCCTTGGGCGAGCATTCCGAGCAATTGCACCTGTTTACCCGCATCCATGCCGGCACTGACGAGGCCTTCGGCAACCGCCGAATAAATTAAAAAGTAACTGGCATCGCCGCCATAGCTTAAGGTCACCCCTTTACCGAGCAATAAATCCCGGCGAAAACCGGCGGGGATCACCAGTAACCCGTGGGCCTTGCCAGTTTCGATAAACTGCTTCGCTGCTGTTATCGAGCCTACTTGGCCGATCACTTGGATTTTGGCGCTGGCGTCTGCATGGCGGATCAGCTGGCGACTGAGGGAAGAATGATCAAGATCCACCACAATCAATTGCTGCTCGGTAGGCACTTGATGCAAATAGGGCAACGGATACAACACCGAATAAAACAGCACGCCGCCAAACAAGGTCACGGCAATCGCTTTATCGCTGACAATCGCTTTAAGCTCGCAGATCACTAACTGCCACAGGCTCAATACGGCGGCAGGTGTGTTGATATTAGGCAAACTCATTCTCGCCCCTTAGCGGCTATTGCTGCAGAGTGCACATCATTCGCCA
>NZ_JBOFMC010000170.1:0-2492 GCF_051658185.1 Shewanella sp.
CTTTGCCGCCATGAGTGATAACTTCTGGTCACCTAAAGTCGGTATCGTGTATAAACTGACCGACACGGTCAACGTCTACGCCCAATATGCCTATGGTTATAAGATGCCGACCCCAGATCAAAAATGGGGTGAGCTGGAAGTTGATGGTGGCTCGATGACCGATGTTATCATTCAAGCCAACTATGACTTAAAGTCTGAGCAATCTCACACCTGGGAAATGGGGGTACGCGGCAACCATGAAGACACTCAATATGAGTTGACCACCTTCTATACCCATGCAACCGACTTTATTGATTGGCAATATGTGAGCTTCAAACCGCCAATATTTGGCCCGGTCATGAAGCCAATGGAATTTAAATACCAGTACTTCAACCGCGATCAAGTGGCACTGTATGGTGCTGAAGCGCAAATCAACCATTGGTTAACCGATAGCATTGAACTGTGGGGCAATATCTCTTACACCCATGGAACCGATGAAGATGGCCAAAACCTGAACAGCGTGAGCCCACTTAAAGGCAATGCCGGGATGAGTTGGCATACCGATATTCGCGGTATGGAAGCCGAAATTGGTGCCGTGGTGCGCTGGGCGGATCACATGAACCGCACCAATGACATCAACCTGACCAATGAAGATATTTGCGTCATGGGCGTGTGTATCCCCAAAGAAAGTTTCAATGAAGTCTACAATACTGCCGGTTATGCGGTGTTTGACTTAACCATGGGGCTGCGCATCAATGACAAGTTGCAACTGCGTGCCGGGGTATACAACCTGTTTGATAAGGAATATATCGACTATGCCGATGTGGCTGGCCAGTCAGTATTCTTACTCAATAGCACCATGGATATGCAAAAAGAAGACTTCACCCAACCTGGGCGTTATGTCAACCTGAGTGTTAATTACCAGTTCTAAGCCCCTAAACGGCTCAAGTGCTGCCATCATTCCCCAGTTACGGCTGGGGAATGATGCGATTAATAGCACAGCTATAAACTTTAATATCAACAAGATAACCGCAAATCATCCTCCCCTTTAAGCTATTACCAGCTAACCCACGCCGCAGAAAGCTCAAACCTTGTAAAGATCAAGCCAAGCGCTAGCACAAACCACGATAAACAACAGTTAATTTACAAAATAAGATCCAGATCACGCCAAAAACTTTGATCCGGATCGACAAACCCCTTCAATACCTCTTGCGGGGTATACCTTCTGAAAATATCAGGTCTAGACTCATTGCTATCAGCGCTCAGTCGCCCTTGTTTGTTTTGAGCAAACTGTGCCTCTCCGCCAGTGTTGCCCGCTGAGTGACCACCGCTTAATCCATTAAGTGAACACCACTAAAAGGTCTCCCGTTATGAGCCAGGAATATCACGTCACTAGCCTTGTGGTCCACGCCGCCCCCAATGCCTTAGCACAGGTAAACGCCAGTATAAGCGCATTAGCAGGCTGCGATATTCACGCCATTACCCCCGAAGGCAAATTGGTTGTCACCCTCGAAGGAGGTAGCCAAAAAGCCATCCTCGACAATGTTGAAGCCATTAATGCCTTAGCCGGGGTGTTATCCGCCAGTTTGATTTACCACCAAGTCGAACCCTTAGAACAACAGCTTTTAGAACAAGAGAGTGAGGAAACATTATGAGCATAAGCCGCCGCGAGTTTCTCAAGGCCAACGCAGCGGTTGCCGCTGCCACGGCTGTTGGCGTAACCCTGCCTGTTAAAATGGTTGAAGCTGCAGAACAAGCCGACAACATCAAATGGGACAAAGCGCCCTGCCGTTTTTGCGGCGTGGGCTGTAGTGTCTTAGTTGGCACCAAAGCGGGCAAAGTCGTTGCCACCAAAGGCGATCCAGAAAGCCCAGTCAACCGTGGCTTAAACTGTATCAAAGGCTACTTCCTGTCGAAAATCATGTACGGTAAAGACCGCTTAACGACGCCATTGCTGCGGATGAAAGACGGCCAATATCACAAAGAAGGCGAATTTACCCCCGTCAGCTGGGATGTGGCCTTAGACACAATGGCGGCCAAATGGAAGCACAGTCTCGCCACGAAAGGCCCAACCTCCGTCGGTATGTTTGGCTCAGGCCAATGGACCATTTGGGAAGGTTATGCCGCCTCAAAACTCCATAAAGCTGGTTTTTTAACCAACAATATCGATCCTAACGCCCGCCATTGTATGGCCTCGGCGGTCGTAGGCTTTATGCGTACCTTCGGTATCGATGAACCGATGGGCTGTTATGACGATTTAGAAGCCGCCGATCACTTTGTGCTCTGGGGCGCCAATATGGCCGAGATGCACCCTATTTTATGGGCGCGCTTATCCGATAGACGCTTAAGCAGCCCAAGTTGCCGCGTGCATGTACTATCGACCTTTGAGAACCGCAGCTTCGATCTGGCGGATAACCCAATGGTGTTCCACCCACAATCGGATTTAGTGATCCTCAACTATATCGCCAACTACATCATCCAAAATAACGCGGTCAATACTGACTTTGTCACTA